>JBDHVQ010000013.1:0-19141 GCA_039809845.1 Clostridiaceae bacterium
GCTTCGCCCGTAAGGTCAGTGGTCTTGTACCTTATTGTGCGTGGTTCAGAAATCCCGAGTTCCATTTCACTGAAGTCTCGTCTTACCGTCATAAGTTCCTGAAGGTCAGTACCTTTTAACACATCACCTATGCTTTTTCCTATTACATCTCCTGAAACACCGAAGAGCTTCTTGGCGAAATTATTGAAAATAATGATCTTGCCGTACCTGTCGCAGGCAATTACACCTGAATTCATGGAAGTCAGTATTGCCTCGAGCTGATTCTGTTTTTCAAATGAATCGGTGATGGTGTTTTCCAGCCGGTCTGCCATTTCATTGAAATTTTCAGCGAGGATTCCAAGTTCTGCATTTCTGTAAATCCTGACCCTCGATGATAGTTCTCCCGCTGCTATCTGTCCTGTGGCTGTGATAAGGTCGTTTATAGGTTCCATAAGGAACGATGAAAGTCTTAAGGCAATGAAGGCGGAAATAAGTATCAGGACGGTAAGTGATGCGAGGATATACTGCCTGTAGTTTCCAAAGGTGTCGGAGGTATTATCGCGGTATGCTAGTGCACAGAGTTTGGATCCTCCGGGAGTAAGTGTGCAAGAACCTGAATACAGTCTTCCTTCTGAATTTTTCCCTGAAAAACTTCCGCTTTTCTGAAGGACCGTTTCAGTATCTTCCGGAGTCGTTCCCGGTGAAACTGCGGTAATATCTCCGCTGCCATTAAAAAGAATCAGTCTTCTGTCTTCCATCATGAACTTTTCTGTCGCGTCTTTCAGTTCCCCGTCGTCACTGAGATTTACGTAGGATTTTATTATGTCATTTACCTGCTTTTTTAAGATATCCCCCGACTGAAACCTCATGGTAACAAGAAAAACAGCAGTAACCGTAATGAGGGCAAAAATGATGGTCCCCATGAAGGACCTGAATATCCGCCTGTTCATCAGTTTATTTCGTTGTTGAACCTGTATCCTATTCCCCTTACGGTTTCTATGAATTTAGGGTTCTTGTCGTCTTCCTCGAGCTTCTGTCTTAAATGCCTTATATGGACATCCACGGTCCTTGTTTCACCCACGTATTCATAACCCCAGATTTTATCGAGAAGTAGGTCACGGGTAAGAACCTTTCCCTTATTCTTTACAAGGATATCGAGGAGTTCAAATTCCTTTAATGTAAGATCCACCTTCTGTCCTTTTTTCTTTATTTCGTGCTTGGAATAGTCTATTTCCACATCGGCGAAGGAGAATACTTCGTTCTGTTCATCGGATGGATTGATTCTTCTAAGGACAGCCTTGACCCTTGCATTGAGTTCCCTCACTGAGAAGGGTTTTGTGATATAGTCGTCGGCACCCAGCTCAAGGCCGAGGATTTTATCTATCTCTTCTGATTTCGCCGTAAGCATTATTATAGGTACATTTTTTAATTTATCGTCATTTCTCAGTCTCTTGCACACTTCAAGTCCGTCAATTCCGGGAAGCATGAGGTCAAGGAGTATAATGTCGGGCATTTCCTTTCTCGCGGTCTTTAATCCGTCATTTCCGTTGTATGCTTCAAAGGTTGTATACCCTGAAGAATCCAGGTTGTATTTAATAAGTTCGACTATGTGTTCTTCGTCGTCAATAATCAGTACTTTTTCCGGCATGTCATGTCCTCCTGGAGATTTTTTTATAGGCAAAAAACCTCTACGTTAAAATTAACATAGAGGTTTATGAAATTTCGATGAATTGATGATTTTTAACCTTTATTTAACAGTGGGGAATCTGCTCTGTTAAAGGATTTGTGATAATCTTTTCAGTCTTTTGATGAGGAAAGATTTTTGATTTCCTCGATGAAACTGTTTATGTCGGAAAACTGTTTATAGACCGATGCAAATCTTATATAGGAAATTTCATCTATCTTCCTTAATCTTTCCATCACCATATTGCCTATTTCAACGGAAGTCACTTCCTTCTGGTAGGTTCCTGCAATGGTTCTTTCTATATCATCTGCAATATCTTCCATCATTTCCCGGGAAACCGGCCTTTTCTGCGTTGCCCTTACAAGTCCTGTCATGATCTTGGCCCTGTCAAATGGTTCCCTCGAACTGTCCTTTTTGATGACGAGGACTGGAATTGTCTCCACCACTTCATAGGTCGTGTATCTTCTCATGCAGGAATTGCATTCGCGCCTTCTTCTCACGGACTGTCCGTCTTCTGCGGGCCTTGAATCGAGAACCTTGCTTTCAGGGAATCCACAATAGGGACATTTCATGGTTAAACTATCTCCTGTTTCTTAAAAAGGCAGGTATTTCTATCTGGTCTTCTTCAGAGGATGAACCGATGTTTCCAAGTGTTGAATTATCCTTTGAAGGTGTTTTGATATCCTGTGGTTCTTCAGTGATCCTCTGTTCTTCCTTTCTTTCAGGAGCCTGGACTTTTCTCTTGGGATCCTGTTCAAAACCTGTTGCAAGGACAGTGATCTTTACTTCATCGTTAAGTTCAGGATCGAGGACAGCACCGAATATGATGTTTGCCTCAGGATCCGCCGCTTCCTTGACAACTTCTGCAGCTTCGTTGACTTCAAGGAGTGAGAGGTCTTCACCGCCGGTAACATTTAAAAGGATACCGGTAGCGCCTGTGATTGAAGTTTCAAGAAGGGGTGATGATATGGCTGCTTTTACAGCATCGGTGGCCTTGTTGTCGCCTTTTCCGTATCCGACGCCCATGTGTGCAACTCCCCTGTTGAGCATTATCGCCCTTACGTCATTGAAGTCTAAGTTTATCATTCCGTTTTCAGTGATTAGGTCGGTGATACCCTGTACACCCTGCCTTAATACTTCATCGGCCTTTTTGAATGCTTCCTTGAAGCTGGTCTTTTTATCCACTATGAGAAGAAGTCTTTCGTTTGGTATTGTAACCAGTGAATCGACCTTTCCCTTTAAGTTTTCAATTCCTATTTCCGCATTTTTCATCCTTGCTTTTCCTTCAAAGAGGAAAGGCTTTGTAACTACACCTACGGTAAGTATACCCATGGATTTTGCAATTTCTGCAACGATAGGGGCTGCTCCCGTTCCGGTTCCGCCTCCCATACCTGCAGTTATGAATACCATGTCGGCACCCTTTAAAGCGGATTCTATTTCTTCCTTTGATTCCTCAGCAGCCTTCTGTCCTATTTCAGGATTTGCACCTGCTCCAAGTCCCTTGGTAAGCTTTTCGCCTATCTGGATCTTGTGTGCTGCATTGGACTGGCTTAATGCCTGCTTATCAGTATTAACTGAAATGAATTCAACATTTGCAAGGCCTTCTGTTATCATCCTGTTTACGGCATTGTTACCGCCGCCGCCGCATCCGACTACTTTTATATTTGCAGGTCCTGTTACTTCAAGATCGAAATCCAACATCTTATGATTCCCCCTATTCTATTCCGAATAATTTTTTAAGTTTAGATCTGATGGAACTGTCGTTTTCTGTATTATCCCTGTCATTCCCATCTTCTTCATAATCATCGTATTCATACGCTTCTTCTTTATTCTGTGCACTGACCGGCTTAATTCTGTTTTCCGGTTCCGGGTTGGGATCTCCGGGTCTTGTCACATATTCTTCCCTGACCCTCGATACTTTTTCCCTTTCCTGTTTTTTTCCTGAGCCGGAATTCAGCCTTATAGTCTGTTTCTTTTCCGGGGTTTCTGTCTGGGTATTTCTGACCTTTTCGAATATTGAGAAGTAATCCTCCTCGATTTTTTTGTCTTCAGTGTCAGTCTTTTCAGGCTTTTTAAACATTTCGGTGAACTTTCTTACTATGATATCCGACTGGATTTCGTGGATTACATTGAATGCTGCACCGGTTGCGTTGAGGGTAAAAACGTCCTCACTCTTTATTATATCAGAAGTTATGTAATTTGTAGATATCTTAAGCATATCTTCCGTATAAGATGAGATGTTTCTGAAACCGCACAAGCCTCCGCCGTAAACATAAGCTTCTTTTATAGCGTCATAGCCCCTGTATTTTATAAACAGCATGCGGACATATTTAAGTATTTCCCTCGCCCTTGCACGTATGACCTCTTCGATGAGATCATATTTGGGGAAATTGGGATCGAGGTTTCCCCGTCCGAACTGAATCTTAAGTTCCTCTGCTTCATCCATGGAAATTGAAAGGACTATTGAAAGGTCGCGGGTAATGTTTTTCCCTCCGAGGGGTACAGTATCCTGGTAGACTACCCTGTTGTCCCTGAATACGGAAAACTCAGTCTTTGTGTGACCTGCATCCACAAGGAGCACTCCCCTGTACCTGTCGGGTCTCTGAACCAGAAGATTTGCCATTCCGTGGACGGAAAGTGATGTACCTGAAAGCATTATATCCTCTCTTTGGAGAGTTTCACCGATTTTATTGATTACGGGTCTTTCTGCAAGGATCACCTGGCTTGTTACATCGAGGAGATTTCCCTTGACTCCCCTGGGATTTGTAAATGCAATCCCATCAATTTTATATTCAGATACAAGAAGGTCTACTATCTCTTCGTCCTTCTGCTTTGCGACGAGCATGGAGTTATTGAGAGCCCTGTAAAGATCTGAATCCTTGACCTGCCCCCCGCCTATTCCTGAAGAACCCCTGTTCATCTCTGCCCTTACATAGTTAGAATCGATGCTTAGAAATATCCTGTCGACGGGGTTTCCCGTCTTTATTTCAAGCTGTCTTAAAACTTTTCTCACTGAACTTAAAAATCGGACGGAATCAGTGATTTTTCCATCCTCCATGCCTTCGGATTCCCCGTAGGCTGAAAAAATAATATCCCCGTTTCTGCCGGTTATGGCTGAGGCCTTGATGTAGTATGATCCAAGGTCAAGACCTGTTATGAACTGATCGCCGGGCATTATATGCACCTCCAGTTACTTCTTTTTTTCCGGAAATATCCTCTGCCTCCGGAAAAAGATTATATCAGTTGTATATATTATACATTCAATAACCATTTTATTTAAAGATTATTAAGGAATAATTATGACCTTTACCCAAAAGACTTAAAATTAAAAGAAAAAATAAAAAATACTCCTTGTCATTCCCCATCAAATTTCTTCATTCCCTGTGACTGACCGAGGAGTATGAGGTTTTCAAGCTGTGAGAAATTACCTTCCCTTATGGTATTTCCCACGGCTCCGGTATTCAAAAGAAGTTCGTAGTCCATGGACATGCCCCCTTCTTTTTTAAGGAGGACCTGGGACTGTATAAAATTGAGGTGGCCTGAAAGCTGAAAAAGGAGAAGTTCCCTCTCCGAAGAAGAAAACATTGAAACCATCCTTAAAAGAGTCATCCTCGCTCCTCTGCTGTGAAGGGTTGAAATCACTGCAGTCCCGGTTTCGGCAGCTGTAACTGCTGAAAGAAGTGTCTCCTTTTCCCTTATCTCACCTATTACAATAAGATCCGGACTCTGTCTCATGGCAGATATGACACCTTCTCCGAAACTTCTGAAATCACGGCCCAGTTCCCTTTGCGTTACCATGCCGCATCCCCCTGAAAAACAGTATTCCACAGGATCCTCAAGTGTAATGACGTGCCAGGGATTGTTCTTTAAAATTTCTTTTACTATACTTGCAACGGTGGTGGACTTACCCGAACATGTCTTTCCGGCAATGAGGGACAACCCTTTTTTCTCCGTGATATTCCTGTAGAGCCTTCTGTCTGCACCTATTTCTTCCATGGTTGGAATGTCTTTTCCTATGATTCTCACCACGGCACGCCTTCCCGTGGATGATGAAAAAAGATTGAGCCTGTACCTTCCCCCTGAAGAATCCGTATATGACATATCCCTGTCAAATGGAGCAGAATCCTCCGATACAGTCCCTGTACCGCAGCAGCTGTAGCCCAGATAATCCATAAGAGATCTGTCAGTCATCACACCGGAATTTTTAATATCCCCGAGATGTCTTATATAAATATCTTCGCCTTCACCGAAGAATATATCCTGTACTCCCTGATTTCTGAATTCGATGAGTATCTTTTCAAAATCTTCCCTCAAGATAACACCCCTTTCCCATGGAATTATCCCCGGTAAGTGGAATAAAGATACATAAAGCTATAAATCATCTGCTGTCTTTTCTGTTCTTTCCGTAGTACCTTCTCTGTCCCTGGTATCTTCCCAGATTCCTGCCTGTGTGTTTTACAAGCTCCCTTACTGAATTAACCATGACGTCTATCGCAACTTTATTGTGTCCGCCTTCAGGGATAATAATATCTGCATATTTCTTGGTGGGTTCTGTGAACTGAAGGTGCATGGGGCGTACCACATTGAGGTACTGTTCGGTGACTGACTTTAGTGTTCTTCCCCTTTGTTCTATATCCCTTTTAAGTCTTCTTAAAATCCTTAAATCAGCATCCGTATCCACGTAAATTTTGATATCCATAAGATCACGGAGCCTTGCATCTTCGAGTACCAGAATTCCTTCAACAATGATGACATCCTTCGGGAATACCCTTGAAGTGGTCTTCTTCCTGTTGTGGACTGTAAAGTCATATGAGGGCATATCTATGGGTCTGCCGGAAAGAAGGTCATTGAGATGTTCAATGAGAAGATCCGTATCGAATGCCATGGGATGGTCGTAATTGGTCCTTGTCCTCTCTTCAAAGGTCAGATGGCTCTGGTCCCTGTAGTAGGAATCATGCATAATCATGGCTATTGAATTTTCGTGAAAGCTTTTGAATATAGCCTTTGCAACAGTGCTCTTTCCTGACCCTGTCCCCCCGGTTATTCCTATAATTATCGGTTTTTTCATTTTTATACCCCTGGCTTTTCTATTCTTTATTCATCTTAACAAAAATACCCTTCAAAGAACATAATATGCTCCATAAAGGGCAGTTTTTCCGGACTCATTCTTCAGAAATTTCTTGAAATATAAAACGATATACTGTTATCAAATAAACTAATTAATTGACTTAAGAAATAAATAAATTATATTGAATCCTTTGATTATTTATAGAATGCAATGATAATTTAGTGAATGCATTGATTATTCAATGAGCGGATGAAAAAAGAATGAATGAAAGAATGATTTTCAAGTGTTACTTTTAAGCCTAAAGTACCAGCATATCCTTATCATCTTCCTTTTTCATGACTATCATATCACCGGGTAAAAGTTCCCTGTCAGAAGATGCGGTAAAGAGCATTCCGGCTTTGTTTGCGGCTTCAATAGGGTTTCCGTCTTCATCCTTGAAATCTGTTAGTGAAACCTTGAAAACATCCCCGTGGACTCTCATGACTTCAAATCCGTCTCCAGGGAAAAGCCTATTCTTTTCTTCGATAAGATATTTTCCGTCTTTATCCTTACCCTTTGCCACAGCGACTATATCGTAGTCCCTTACATAGCTCGATGTATCGTATATCTGTGTATCGCTCCTGCCGAAATAAAAACCGGTGTGGTACTTTCTGTGGGAAACCCGCAGGAGAAGGTCGAGCCATTCCGGTCTGAAGGTATAACCCTTGGGATCCCTCACATAACTGTCAATGGCTTCCCTGTATGCCTTGACTATGGCCGCCACGTAATATTCAGACTTCATACGGCCTTCAATTTTAAAGGATACTATTCCCGATTCCATAAGTTCAGGGATATGTTCAATCATGCAAAGGTCCTTTGAATTCATTATGTAGCTGCCCCTGTCATCTTCTATAATTTCCATGGGCTCATCCGGTCTTTTTTCTTCCACCAGGTAATATTTGTACCTGCATGGCTGGGCGCAGGCTCCGCGGTTTGCATCCCTTCCTGTCATGTAGCTTGAAAGGAGACATCTTCCTGAATATGCCATACACATGGCTCCATGGATGAATGCTTCGATTTCAAGTGTATCCGGTGTTTTTTCTATAAGTTCCGCAATCTCTTTAAGGGAAAGTTCCCTTGCAAGGACGATTCTTTTTATTCCCTGGCTGTGCCAGAACTGTGCGGAAAGGTAGTTTACGTTGTTGGCCTGGGTTGAAAGGTGAAGTTCCATCTCAGGGATCACTTCCCTTGCCTTCATGATTATTCCAGGATCAGACATGATAAGTGCATCGATTCCAAGATCCACAGTGCTTCTTAAGTATTCTTCAAGACCTTTAAGGTCGTCGTTGTGGGGGAATACATTTATTGCCATATAGACCCTTTTACCCCTTGAATGGGCATACTCCACACCTTCCCTTATTTCCTCATCGGTGAAGTTATCTGCAAAGGCTCTTAAATTAAGCCTGTTGCCTCCAAGGTACACAGCATCAGCACCATAATCTATTGCAGTCTTTAGTTTTGAAAGATTGCCTGCAGGAGCAAGAAGTTCAGGAACTTCCATTTCTTTTCCGGTACGGGGATCTGTATATGTTCTTTTACCTGAAATTTCCGGTATTTCTGATATTTTATCTGATATTTCAGGTGATGTTTCTCCTGAAACTTTGGTTGTTGATTCCTCTCCAGGTACCGCCACTTCATTTTCTGTTACTGTTATTTTGTTTTCGGGCATAGTTGTTTCCGTTTTTTCTGTTCCATTCATTTTTATTCACCGTCACTTTTTCCCGAAATCAGCATTACACCATCACCGATTGGTATTATGACTGAATTCAGTTCTTTATTTTCTGATATATGGTCAATGAACCTCTTCATGTTGTTTATAACAGTCGAGTTCTTTTTGTTTTCAATTTCGGATTTTGCAACTTCTCCTCTTATGAGGATATTATCGCAGAAAATCATTCCTCCGGGAGAAAGCATTTCAAATGCTTTTTCTGTATATTCCCTGTAATGGGATTTTCCCGCGTCCATGAATATGAAGTCGTATTTCTTACCGTCATTTATAAGGTTTTCCATGACGGGAACTATTTCCCCTTCATAAAGATGAACTCTTTCAGATACCCCGAACTTTTCAAAATTTACGAGGGCTTTTTCTATCATCTTTTTATCGCGGTCGATGGTATCAACTGTTATACTGTCACTGATTCTTGCCATAACTATGGATGAATATCCCACTGCACATCCAAGTTCCAGTATTCTTCTGCTTTTATTAAGTCTTATAAGAAAAGTCAGAAGTTCAAGGGCGTCCTTGTGGATTATGGGTATGTAGTTGATACGGGCTTCTTCCTCCATGGGTATGAGGTCCTCATGACCCTTTGAATCAGCTATT
The DNA here is from genome assembly GCA_039809845.1 of Clostridiaceae bacterium. Taxonomy (GTDB): domain Bacteria; phylum Bacillota; class Clostridia; order Clostridiales; family Clostridiaceae; genus JG1575. The sequence continues at coordinate 9,094 of JBDHVQ010000013.1, forward strand.
TTTTTAAGAAATTTTACGATGTTTTCATCTGTTATCATTTTTTCACCTATGAGTAAGTGCCCTCTTAACTAAAAGAAGGCACTTTCATATTATTTAATTTCTTTTGAACTGCGGTACTGAAAGTCTCGGGAATGTAATTCTCATATCATCTTTCTGTTTATTTCCCGGTACTGAATTATTTGTGTCTCCGGTTTTATTTCCGTTACTGCTTTCAGTATTGCTTTTCGTTTTTATTTCATCTGCCTTTTCATGATTCTTTATTTTCATGAAATTATCGGGAACTGAAAGTTTCGGGAAAATAATCCTGTCCTTATCCTCTTTAAGAGTATTTGATGAATATCCCGGTTTTGAAGTGGACGGGGACGGTACTGAAGCCTGGGATGTATTCCTGTCCGGTGTGCTTGCAGCCGGGACCGTTGAATAGCCCATGTAGTCATCCCTTTTTACCATGAAGTCATCGTAGTCCTTTGTAAAGTAATGCCTTCCTGTTTTAGGATTGAGGACATAGAATATATAATCCGTTTTTTCAGGTTTAAGGGCAGCCTTTATGGATGATGAGGAAGGTGAACAGATTGGTCCTATGGGCAGTGCATCGGTATAGTAGGTGTTATAGGGGTTATCGAGGAGAATATCGTCCATGGTGATTTCCCTGTGGGGGTCGTTTACTGCATATAGTATGGTCGCATCTATCTGAAGCGGCATATGTTCTGAAAGCCTGTTTTCTATGACTGATGCGACTATCGGCATCTCGTCTTCAGTTGCCGTTTCCCTCTCTATCATGGATGCCTTGATAACTGTCTCATCCCATTTATCCTCCGGAAGCTCCATGCCGAGGTCCTTAAGATCTGCCTCAAATGATGTCCTGAAGGCATCCGACATAATTTTTATAGCTTCAGAAGGGTCAGTCCCGATCCTGAAGATATATGTATCAGGTTTTAAAAAACCTTCCATGGCATATCTTCTGCCTTCAACCTTTTTAACGTAGGATGGCAGGGGAAATTCCTTCACAGCCTTGATAAAATCTTCTTTTTTGAATATTCCCGCCTTTTCAAAGGCTTCTCCCATCTGTCCGATATTGAATCCTTCCGGTATGGACACAGTTCTTTCATCCCTGTCCCCGCTCTTTAATGCTTCGAGAAGATCTTGAAGATTCCCTCCGGCTTTGACTATGTGCCTTCCGGGTTTTATACCGAGATCTTTATCTGAGAGTCTGTAATAGATCCTCGCAGCTTCTGCGCTCCTTAATTTTCCCTCTTCTTCAAGTCTTCCGAGGAGAGAATAGAGTCCTTCATTTTCCCTGACGGTAATGACAGTTTCAGCTGCTCCATCCGTCATAGGGTTATCAGTCGCATTTTTATACCAGAACCATGCACCGGCTGATATTCCGCCGAGGATAATGATGGTTATGAGGAAAAATGTTATTATTCTTTTCATTATTATTATTTTAACCTCCGCTCCGGTTTGTTGAGTGGCCGGCAGTTACCTTTACCGTAATATTTTAAACCGGCGGGATGAAGATAATATTAATTTATATTTTCCGGATAACCATCCATTTATTCATTCGATCGATCAATATATCAATCAATCATTCATTAATTCATTCAGCAGTTTATTCAAGAAGGTGTTACTTTCTCTGGGCTCTCTTTCTTTCTGTCGAATCGAGTATCCTCTTTCTCATCCTTATGTTCTGAGGTGTAACTTCCACGAGTTCATCATTTTTTATGAATTCAAGGCAGTTTTCAAGGCTCATTACCACGGGAGGGGTAAGCTTCAGAGCATCATCTGATCCTGAGGACCTGGTATTTGAAAGATGCTTTTTCTTGCAGACATTTACTTCGATATCATCTGCCCTTGAACATTCACCGACTATCATTCCTGAATATACAGGAACTCCGGCACCTATAAAGAGAAGTCCCCTCTCCTGTGCGTTGAAGAGTCCGTATGTTATGGCTTCCCCGGTTTCAAACGCCACAAGGCTTCCCCTTGTCCTTTCAGGGATATCTCCCTTGTATGGACCGTATCCTCTGAATACATGGTTCATTATTCCGTTACCCTTGGTATCGGTCATGAATTCATTCCTGAATCCTATAAGTCCCCTGGCAGGAATTGTAAATTCAAGTCTTGAATATCCGTTTACAGAAGATGTCATGTTTTCCATCTCTGCTTTTCTTGGTCCCAGTTTTTCCATGACGGGTCCCACGAATTCTTCAGGTACATCTATTGTTAAAAATTCCATTGGTTCCGTCTTTTTTCCGTCTTCTTCGTGGTAGATTACACTCGCCTTACTTACCTGGAGTTCGTAACCTTCCCTTCTCATCGTTTCAATGAGTACTGAGAGGTGGAGTTCCCCCCTTCCTGAGACTTCAAATGTATCGGGTGATAATTCTTTTACCCTCATCGATACATTGGTTTCTATTTCCTTCATCAGCCTGTCCCTGAGATGCCTTGAAGTGACAAAGTCCCCTTCTCTTCCGGCAAATGGTGAATCGTTGACCATGAAGTTCATTGAAAGTGTGGGTTCATCTATATCCATGAATGGAAGTGCTTCAGGATTCTGGGAATCTGCAAGGGTATCTCCTATGGAAGAACTTCCAAGTCCTGCAACTGCCACGATATCTCCGACCATTGCAGATTCGGCTTCAACCCTTTTAAGACCTGAATTCAAGAAAAGTGCTGAAACCTGTGCCTTTCTCTTTGAACCGTCCCTTCCTATTACTGTGATGTTCTGGTTCTTCTTTATGGTTCCCCTTTCAATCTTGCCTATGGCGAGTTTTCCCATATATTCAGAAGAATCAAGGGTTGTGACGAGCATCTGAAGAGTTCCTTCAGGGTCTCCTTCAGGTGCCTTGACATGGTTTATTATGGTGTCAAAAAGGGGAATCATATCTTCTGATTCTTCACCGGGTTCATACATTGCTATACCATCCCTTGCTGATGCGTATATCACAGGGAAGTCGCACTGTTCATCGGATGCACCAAGTTCAAAGAAAAGGTCGAATATTTCGTTTATTACTTCCTTTGGCCTTGCATCCTTCTTGTCGATCTTGTTTATTACAACTATGGGATTGTGTCCCATTTCCAGTGCTTTCTTAAGCACAAATTTTGTCTGCGGCATGGGTCCTTCGTAGGAATCCACAACCAGCAGCACAGAATCCACCATCTTAAGAACACGTTCAACTTCGCCTCCGAAATCGGCATGTCCCGGTGTGTCGACTATATTTATGGTCTTGTCCTTATATTTTACTGATGTATTCTTGGAAAGGATCGTGATTCCTCTTTCCCTTTCAAGGTCGTTTGAATCCATGACCCTGTCCTGTACCTTTTCATTTTCCCTGAAGGTATGGCTCTGTTTTAACAGGGCATCGACAAGGGTTGTCTTGCCGTGGTCTACGTGGGCAATTATAGCTACATTTCTTATTTCTTCTCTTTTAAACATCAAGATCCTCCGTTATTTTAAAGGGCCTATCCTGCTTTTTACGGAGGATAATTCCCGGATTGACTGTAAAACTTTACTTAATACTCGTAGGTTATATTAAAACCACTTATACATTAAAACACAGTAACGTTAATTTTAAAACCTGCCACAAAAAATTTCCCTAAAAAATGGATACTCTTTTATGAGCATCCATTTTCATTAATTACTCTTTCCTGTTGTCTTCTAGCTTCCTATTATGTCTATTCCTATTGCCTGGTTGATGGAATTCATTATAGTGTCAAAGAGTATTGAAAATTCCTCTTCTTTTTTAAGGAAGTCCTGGACATCTGGGTTCAGTGATATTATTCCGACGAGGTTTTCAAGTTTCTTCTTCGTATTTTCAGAAACTTCATTGTTGTCCATCTTGTCCTTATAGGCTTCAAACTGGATCTGTCTGAAGTCCTGTATCATTTTCTTCTTTGCTTCATCGTTTTCGATTTTGTTGGCAATTTCCCTGTAGGCTTTTACCCTCTCATCGTTTTTAAGGTCATCTGTAAATTCTTTAAGGCTTTTATCAAGATTCATAATTTATATCTCCATTATAACAGGGACTATCATGGGTTTTCTCATGGTCCTCTGGTAAAGGAAGTTTTTAAGACTTTCCTTTATTTTGTTTTTGATGTAGTCCGTGTTTCTGTTCTTCCTTCCCTCCTGTTCTGTGAGGAGGTCTTTAACTATTATTCTTGCTTCTTCAATGATGTTTTCTGAGCCTTTGACAAATATGAAGCCCCTTGAAATAATATCAGGTCCTGCAATGAGTGATCCTGTCTCTTCATCAATTGAAGCTACGACTGTGAGGATACCGTCCTGTGACAAGTGCTGCCTGTCGCGGAGAACTATGGATCCCACGTCCCCGACACCCAGTCCGTCGACAAATATCTGACCCTGCGGTACTTTTCCGTTCTTCTTTATGGAAGTTCTCGATACTTCAATTATATCGCCGTTTTCCGGTATCAGTGCATTTCCAGGTTCCCTTCCCATTTTAATGGCAAGTTCAGAATGCATCTTGAGATGCCTGTATTCTCCGTGGACCGGCACGAAGTATTTGGGTTTTACAAGTGCCTGCATGAGTTTCAGTTCTTCCTGACATGCATGTCCTGATACATGGACATCGGCCTTTGCCTCGTATATTACTTCCGCTCCCAATTTATAGAGCATATTGATCGTCCTTGAGACGCTCTTTTCATTGCCGGGTATCGGGTGGGAAGATAAAATAACCACATCTCCGGGTTTAATCTTTATCGTCCTGTGTTCACCCAGGGCCATCCTGGAAAGTGCCGCCATGGGTTCTCCCTGGCTTCCCGTTGTTAGGATAACGACCTGGTCATCCCTGAACCTTCCGACTTCTTCAATTTTTATTATCTGCCTGTCTTCTATGTTGAGGTATCCAAGTTCCCTTGCAACCCCCACTGTATTTTCCATGGATCTTCCGGAAAATGCTATCTTTCTTCCCATTTTTATCGCAGCCTCAGCAATCTGCTGAACCCTGTGTATATTGGAAGAGAATGTGGCAACTATTATTCTTCCCTTTGCACCCATGAATATCTTTTCAAAGTTATCGCCTATGGTACTTTCAGAGAAGGTGTAACCGGGTTTTTCAACGTTGGTGGAATCCGCCATGAGGCACAGAACTCCCTTGGTACCGAGTTCTGCAAACCTTGCAAGGTCCATTATTTCCCCGTCAACGGGAGTTAAATCCACCTTGAAGTCCCCTGTATGGATAAGCACCCCTGCAGGTGTGTGGACTGCAATTGCCACGGCATCTGCTATGGAGTGGTTTGTCTTTATGAATTCAACGCTCATCTTCGATAAACTCACTATATCCCTTGGTTTTACAACATTGAGTTTTACCGTATCAAACATCCTGTGTTCACGCAGTTTTACTTCAATAAGACCCAGTGTGAGCCTTGTGGCATATACCGGGACATTGACCTTTTTAAGGACGTAGGGCAGTGCCCCGATATGGTCCTCATGTCCGTGGGTTATGAAAAATCCCTTTACCTTGTCGATGTTCTTTTCAAGGTAAGTCGTATCAGGTATCACTATATCAATACCGAGCATTTCATCCTCGGGAAATTTAAGACCACAGTCTATGACAGCTATTTCACTGTTATACTCAATTGCAGTCATGTTCTTTCCGATTTCATCGATTCCGCCTAAGGGTATGATTTTTATCTTATCCCTTTCTTTTACGGAATTCATTCTCCCCCCGGTTTCCCTGTCACTACCTTCAGATACCGGAAGATTTTCAGTCAGAATATTATTGCCGGAATTTTCTTCCGGAATATTATTCTTTTTTCTGCCGTTATACCTTCTGGCAGGTCTGGGTCTTAAGTCTTTTTTTACCGGAACTGCATTTTCCTTGCTGACTCCGGGAGAATGATTTTCATTTTTACTTTCAGGGGAACTGCTGCCGTTCTCTCTTACATTTTCCCCTGCGTTTATTTCATTTATTTTGTTTTTTATACCTGTAAACCTGTTCCTTCTGTAATTATTCCTGTTATCTTTTTCAGGATCCTTTATCATCATTATTCCTCTCTTTCTCTTTTGACACAGTCATTACACAGACCGTAGAATTTAAGGGAATGATCCTTGATTCTGAATTTATAATCCTTTTCGATAGTCTTTTCCACAGAGTCCAGTAAATCGTCCTTGACTTCATCCACCCTTCCGCATGAAGAGCATATAAGGTGGTGGTGACCGTGGTTTCCTTCATCATCATTCATTTCATATCTGTAAATTCCGTCATTGAGGTCGAGTTTTTTCACAATCCCAAGTTCATCAAACAGGAGGATTGTCCTGTAAACTGTAGCCACACCCATTTCAGGTTTGACCGCTTTGACCTCATCGTATATTTCCTCTATTGTCATGTGCCTTCTTCCGTTGAGAAGGACCGAAAGGACCGCCATTCTCTGAGGTGTTACCTTCGATCCGGCTTTTTTGAGGATGGCCTTTGTACTGTCTATGCTTTTTTCTTCCATTGTTATTATTCCTCTTCGTCCAGCATCTGGATGTTGAAAGCTTCCTCAACTTCATCCATTTCCTCATCGGATATTGAAGTGAAAACTTCGTTTCCTTCTTCGTCGGTGTCAACCCTCAGTGCTGTATAAACATCTTCCTCTTCAGAGGGCTTTACAATAAAATATTCATTATCGCCCACTTCAACACGGCTTACCACTTCGACTTCAAATTCTTCTCCGTCATCACCTGTAAGCACTATAAGATCCTTTGCGTTTTCCATAAATTTCTCCTTTCGTTTATTTTGAATATATTTTTTTAAATCAATTCATTCATCTTTGTTAATTACGTTCTTTATCCTTACCATCACACAATAGACTCACACAATATGGTTATCATACAGCATGGGCATCACAAAGCATTATTATCCCAAAGCTGGATTATCATAAAACATAATTATTCTTCATCACTTAATTCAGAGGATAACTGCTGACTATTCAAGCTGTCAGAAACCAGTTGTTAAAGATATTAAGATAATGATATTGTCCTACAACTCTATTCTACACCACAAATATTTAGCAGGGATGAAAATCAACTGATAGAAATAATTATTATCTTTTATTTTTCAAAAAAAGTGCCGCTGAATAACTATTCTTATCCTTAAAATCTGTATTTAAAAAAGTCTGTATTTATATAAAATACAGTATTCATATTAAGTGAGTAATCCCTAAAAATATACCAATGACTTTTACTTGCCTGTTCTTGTCTTATAATCCTTTGACATGAGATAACCTTCAAGTATATATGAAGCTGCAATTCTGTCAACCTGAGATTTTCTGCCTGAAACCTTTGTGTGCATTTCAGCCATCATACGGTTAGCTGCAACACTTGTAAGTCTTTCATCCCAGAAGACTATTTCACCTTTATATCTATCCTTCAGTTCTTCTGTAAAGTCCCTTACCTTCTGTGCCTGGAAACCTTCAGATCCGTCCATGTTTTTGGGAAGTCCTGCAACTATAAGTTCAATTCCGTATTTTTCAACTTCCGCCATTATTTTTTCAACAGCATCTTCTTTCTTCCTGTCTGCGACTCCCAGTCCCTGTGCCGTAAGCCCCAGAGGATCCGATACTGCAATTCCTATTCTTCTGTCGCCTATGTCAAGGCTCAATACTCTCATTTTTCACCTTCAAAAAGAAAGGTGCCGTAAGTAGGCACCCCCAGTTATTTTATATCGAGATATGACTTTATTACTTCTTCGAGTATTTCATCCCTCTCGAGTTTCCTTATCTTCGCCCTTGCCCCGTTGTGGTTTGTTATGTAGGTAGGGTCTCCTGAAATAAGGTATCCCACCAGCTGATTTACGGGGTTATATCCTTTTTCGGAAAGGGACTTGTAAACTTCTGTCAGAATATCCTTTGTAAGTTCTTTTCTGTTCTGTCCGAAATTAAACTGCATCGTATTTGAAATATTGTTGTTATCCATGGGAACCTTAAAGGACCTCCTGCCGTTTTTTCTTTATTCAATTATATGATATACCAATGAAAAAGTATAGGGGAGGTCATTTGTGCTTTAACCTTGGAGTAAATTGTAAATACTGTCAACGGCTTCCTGTGCCTTTTCAGGTTCTTTTCCACCGGCCTGGGCCATATCGGGTCTTCCGCCGCCTTTTCCGCCTGCCACAGCTGCAACCTGGCCGATGAGTTTTCCTGCATGGGCTTTTTTGCCTGCAAGATCCTTTGAAACCATTATACAGAAATTAACTCTTCCTTCTTCCTTTGAAGCCATGAGTGATATTCCGGATTTAATTCTGTCGAGGGCTTTTTCAGTTATATCCCTCAATTCTTCAATGGAAAGATTTTCAAAAACACCCGTAACGACTTTCATACCGGAAACTTCTTTGACATTGTCCAGCACTTCTTCAACTGAACCCATTGCCTGTGACTTTTTGAATCCTGATATTTCTTTATCTTTTTCCTTCAGTTCATGCTGGAGTGATTCTGCCTTCTCTTTAAGGTGTGCAGCCGATGTCTTTAAAATCCCGGATGTTTCCCTTAAAGTTTCTCTTTCGCTGTCCATTAATGATATGGTATTCCAGCCTGTCACAGCTTCTATTCTTCTTATACCTGAAGCTATTCCTGATTCAGATGTAATTCTGAATGGGCCGATCTGTCCGGTATTTGATACATGGGTTCCCCCGCATAGTTCCATGGAGAATGTACCTGCCGATACAACCCTTACCTTTTCTCCGTATTTTGCATCAAATAATGCCATTGCACCGGCTTCCCTTGCTTCATCGAGAGACATGATATCTGTTTTAACGTCTTCCGCCCTCATGATATAGGTATTTACGAGGTTTTCTATCTTCCCCAGTTCTTCCTTTGTCACAGGGCTGAAGTGGTTGAAGTCAAACCTTAATTTTTCTTCATCGACGAGTGATCCTGCCTGGTTGACATGGTTTCCCAGAATTTCTTTCAGAGCCTTGTGGAGAAGATGGGTTGCCGTATGGTTTCTTCTGATATCCATCCTTCTTTCATCTTCAAGTACCGATGTTACAGGTCCTCTCACTGCCGTTCCCTCAGTAATCCTTACAATGTTTACAGTTTCGCCTGAGAAGTTTTTCTTCGTATCGAGAACTTCCGCTTTGAAAGATTCGCCGGAAATCGTACCCTTGTCGCCGACCTGTCCACCCATTTCAGCATAGAAGGGAGATGAATCGAGTATCATATACCCTTCAGAACCAGCTTCAAGGGTTTCCCTTACACCTTCTTCATCTGCAATTACGAGGAGGTTCCCCTCTCCCCTCATTTCTTCGTATCCTGTGAAAGTGAAGTCAATGTCTGAACTTAAGGTATTGAATACATTCATATCCTGACCTGTGTATCCTGTTTCTCCCCTTGCAGCCCTTGCAGTTTCCTTCTGGATTTTCATATTCTCCCTGAATTTATCGTAATCCAGTGTGAGTCCTTTTTCAGAGAGAATCTCTTCAGTGACTTCGAGTGGGAAACCGTAGGTATCGTACAATCTGAATGCATGGTCTCCTGAAAATACACTGCCTTCGGTTTCATCTATGTATTCCCTGATAAGATGCATTCCCTGATCCAGTGTCTGGTTGAATTTTTCTTCCTCAAGATTTACTATTTTTTCGATGTATTCCTGCTTTTCGATGAGTTCCATATAAGCTGCAGAATAATTATCAACAACAGGCTTTACCATTTCCCTAAGGAAAAGTTCCTTCCTTCCCAATACCCTGCCGTGTCTTGCAGCTCTTCTTAAAAGTCTTCTCAGGACATAACCGCGGCCTTCATTACTCGGAAGAACTCCATCAGATATTAGCATCACTGCAGATTTCACATGGTCTGTAATAATCCTTAAGGAGATATCCTTTTCCTTATCCTGTCCATATGGAGTTCCTGTAAGTTCCTCTGCTTTTTTCAGTAAGTCCCGTGTGGAATCTATTTCGAACATGTTCTCTTTTCCCTGCATGATTACGGCAAGTCTTTCAAGACCCATTCCTGTATCTATATTGGGAGCGGGAAGAGGATTGTAGTTTCCTTCCTCATCCTTGTCAAATTGCGTAAATACGAGGTTCCAGAATTCAACGAGAAGATCCGCATC
>JBDHVQ010000014.1:0-18474 GCA_039809845.1 Clostridiaceae bacterium
AGAGACGGACAGGAAAGGGGAAGATTCATATTCAGTGTGGGTACTTCTTCCATGAAAAAGATATTTACCAAGTGATTAAAATATTAAAAGTGATTCAAGTATTTCACTGTGAGTTAATCATATTAAAGTATTAAAACTTTTGGTATCGGAGTTTTGTTATGGATTATAAAAAAGAAAAGATGATGAATGGATTTCTGGCATTGAGGGTCATGATCCTTGTGACCGGCTTAATTTTATCTTCTGCCTCCCTTTATGTGTGCGGTCTTTCCATGAGAAAGGCAGAAGTGAATCTAAGGGACGAGACGGAAGGCAGGATGTTTTTTGAAAAGTTCATTCTCTGTCTTGTTAAAAACCACGAAGATATAAGAAGTTTTGATGAAATACCTCCGGATATTTCAATCAGTGCCGAAGGTGATTTAAAGTCAGGTTCGACCTTCTGTCTCATTGTTGGGGGTGATGAAAAAGAATGCACAGAACTCAAAGAAGAGGATTTATATTAAAGGATGCACTGGTACTTATGTTTTCCGGCACTCTCTGCATAACATTCATGTTGAGGCTGTTCTCATTTTGCTATAAAACCGAAGAAAGAATAAATTCCTACATCAATGAACGGGATGACTTTTTAATGGTAAGTGAGAGGATAAAATCGGATCTCAACAAAAAGCTTCTTCAGTTTGATTCCTCAGATGACGGTATTGTTTTTACTTTTTTCCAGAATGATGATAATAACAGATATATACCAAAAACCTATTCACTATACCATACCGGCTACGGTCTTATATATATGACAGAAAGAATGCAGGAAATGAGACTTTCTTCCCTCTGCAGGGATATTGAAGTTGAAAGGAGGGGAAACACGGTGACGGTTTTCTTTTATTATCCTCAGAATGTGTTCTGGAGAACCTTTGGGGTGAATAAAGATGATTAAGAAAGGATTTATACTGTCTTCTGTAATAATTTTTTTCATCTGTTTTTCCCTCATTGAAATGTCAGGAAGACTCATTTCAGGTACGTCCTCTGATTCCTCATTCCTTGTACAGGATTATAAGTATATGGAAAGAAGGGAACTTTTAAAGAAAATATCGGAATATCTCAAAGAAAAATATGGTAATGCTGAAGATATAATTAAATATGCAGGAACCCACGGCGGGAACTTAGCCGGAGGAGACGTAACAGTCATTCTCATATCAACTGCTGAAAAATCTCCCGGAGAGCTTTATTTTATATACCGCATCACCATAAATACATCACCGGCTGTAATATTCCACGCATATTCCTCATCATCCGGTGAAGTACATCTTGGACCTATAACTCTTTAATATATAAGTTATAATTGCAATGAACCTCTGTTTTTGTTAAGATTATTATTGGTAAATTGACTGATGATCTTTTTCAGGAACCTCCTCCTTAAAGGTGAAGGCGACTGACTATAATTCACGGAGGGATATTCTAATGATATCAGCTGGCGATTTAAGAAAAGGCACGACTTTTGAAATGGACGGAAATGTTTATACTGTTCTCGACTTCCTGCATGTTAAACCCGGTAAAGGTGCAGCGTTTGTAAGGACCAAACTGAGAAACGTAATCCAGGGCGGAACCACAGATACTACATTCAACCCTACAGACAAGCTTCAGGAAGCAGTAATAGAAAGAAAGGAAATGCAGTACCTTTATAACGACGGAGAACTTTACTACTTCATGGATCAGGATACTTTCGAACAGATTCCTTTAAATTTTGAAAAAGTTGAAGATGCAATAAAGTATCTAAAGGAAAATATGTTTGCATCAATTAAGTTCTACAAGGGAAATGCATTCCTCGTTGAAGCACCGAACTTTGTCGAACTTGAAGTTACCCAGTCTGAACCTGGTGTAAAGGGAAACACTGCTACAAACGCACTTAAGCCTGCGCAGGTTGAAACAGGAGCTCAGGTAATGGTTCCCTTCTTCATAAATGAAGGCGACATGATAAGAATTGACACAAGGACCGGAGAATATATGGAAAGGGTATAACCCACTGATAAACAGCACTTTAACAGGTGCTGTTTATTTTATGCAGAAATTAAATCCTTTACATTCCTTTTCATATGTCATTTTATTCAGAATTTAATAATGGGCTTAAAGTATGTTGAATTCAATAACAGACGATATATTGCCTTTTAATGTCAAAATGCTCATATTTACTGATATATCACTACCTTATATGCCGTGAAAATGTAAAAATGGATATTATTTGATTATTCATGATATTGTGTATGAATAAGCCATACTTTGTTATAATGTATTAAAGTGAATAATTTATTCATCAGGAGGTTTTTGATGGAAAAAGAAAAATACGGAGTGTCAGGAATAGGCACTGTAAAAATATCAGAAGACGTAGTAGGAGTAATAGCCGGAATTGCAGCCAGTGAGATAGAAGGAATTTCAGGACTTAACCCTACAACGGCAGGTGGAATCACACAGGTATTCACAGGAAAAAGAAACGTAACCAAGGGAGTAAAAGTCCTTATCAACGGTGCGGATGCAGTTGTCGATATGATAGTATCCGTAGATTACGGAGTATCAATTCCTGAAGTTATTGAAAAAGTACAGAAAAACGTTTCTGAAACTGTGGAGAACATAACAGGACTCAAGGTTTCAAAAATAAACATCCTTGTAAACAACATCTCAGTAAGAAAACCTGAAAATCTACAGTCAAGGGAAGTCCAGTGATGAAAAACAGGAGACTTTCAAGGGAAGCGGCCATGGAAATAATATTTTCAGGCCAGGAAAATGAACTGAATGAACAGGGAGACTTTCTGGAAGATCTGTCATCAATGAAAGAAACAGACAGGAAACTTCTCGATGACAAATACATAGCAAAAGTAATATGTGAATATACAGCCCATAAAGAAGAAACAGAAAAATCAATTTCAGAAAATCTTAAAAAGGGCTGGAATATGGACAGAATCAGCAGGACAGACAAATCCATACTGGCACTTGCAGTAACGGAGATGCTGTATCTTGGCGACAGCGATATCCCTCCTGCTGTTTCCATAAATGAAGCAATTGAACTTACGAGAAAATTTTCAGGGGAAGAATCTGTAAAATTTGTGAATTCAGTCCTCGATAAAATTAAAAAGAACATGGCAGAAAAAGAAACAGATACCGATATTGATAATGAAAAAACTCCTAAGGAAGAAGTTTTATCCGATGCGGATGAAAATCAGTTATCCGCAGAGTAGTAATTCACATCCAGGGAAGCCGGAACAATACTTTATGGAATCTTAATAGAGACCATGCAGGAATGCAATTCAGAAATGCAGAAAATGCAGATGGCAATAATAATTGAAAATATAAAGTCAAAGCATCATAAGACAGATATTACTCCTGAAAAATCAGAATCAAAATGGAAGAATAAACCAGGGAGTAATTAATATAATAACTCAAAAAGTAACTCAAAGAGTAATTCAAATAGTAATTCAGTTAGTCAGAGAATAATCAAAAACTGTAAGTCAGTGAATAATTCAGAGTAAATAAAAGAGTAAATAAAAGAATATATAAATGAGGAGAAAACAATGGGGAATATAATAAATGTGAAGGATCTTGCATCTAAGTATAAGGAAGAAATCAAGGAATTTGTAAAAAAGAGGGAACTTGAAGGAAAATCGACTCCTACACTTGCAACTGTTCTTGTGGGAGATGATGATGGTTCCAAGTATTATCTCGACAGCCAGACAAAGGCTGCAGGCAATTTAGGTGTGGGCAAGGTAAATATCACTTTACCTTCTGAAACAACAGAAGAGGAACTTTTAAATACAATAGAAGAACTCAATTCAGACAATAAAATACATGGAATCATGGTTTTATTCCCGCTGCCAAAACACATAGACGGCAAAAAAATCGCGAGGGCAATCTCTCCTTCAAAGGACATAGATGGAGTAAACCCTGTCAATGCCGGTCTTCTTTTCATGGGTGAAAAGGCATTTGTTCCCTGTACTGCAAAATCAGCCCATACGATCATTAAGGAAACATTAGGCGATATCACAGGCAGGAATGTAGTGGTTGTTGGAAGGTCAAATATTGTGGGTAAACCACTTTCAATACTTCTTTTATCTGACAATGCAACTGTTACAATGGCACATTCAAAGACAAAGGATCTTCCTTCAGTTACAAAGAATGCTGATATAGTTGTAGCTGCAGTCGGCCGTCCCCATATGTTCACAGCAGAATACTTCAGCCCGGGACAGACTGTAATTGACGTCGGAACTTCTGAAAAGGACGGAAAAATTACAGGGGATGTCAAAACTGATGAAGCGGTTGATATAGTTGATTATGTAACTTCCGTACCCGGCGGAGTGGGGGCAATAACTACGACAATTCTTATGAAGAACGTATGTGAGGCTTCCGAGATTGAATCTTAAGGTATTTTCCGTAACTGAACTCACAGGTTATATCAAAAGAATCCTTGAGTCCGATATTATTCTTCGCCGTATATCCGTCGAAGGGGAAATTTCCAATTTCAAGCAGCATTCCTCCGGTCATCTATATTTCACCCTTAAGGATGCGGGATCAAACATAAGATGTACCATGTTCCGTACAGAAGCCCAGACCCTTGCAAGACTTCCGAAAGATGGCGAAAAAGCCGTTGTCGAAGGGAAAGTATCGGTATATATCCAGGGCGGTATGTACCAGATGAATGTTACGGGAATTTCTTTATCAGAAGATACAGGGGATCTTTATAAAAAATTCAGGGATATCAAGGAAAAACTCTTTAAAGAAGGCCTGTTTGACGAGTCTCTTAAAAGAAAGATTCCTGTGACACCCCATAAAATAGCTGTGGTTACTTCTCCCACAGGGGCTGCTGTAAGAGATATCATCCGAGTTATGAAGCACAGAAATCCCGGTCAGTACATGGTCATCCATCCCGTACAGGTACAGGGACCGACTTCTGAAGCTGAAGTAATTGAAGCTTTAAGAGTCATAAATCTGAAAAAAGATGCTGACGTAATTATTATTGCAAGGGGCGGAGGTCCAATTGAAGACCTCTGGTCCTTCAATTCTGAAAAAATGGCCCATGCCATAAGAAATTCACTGATTCCCGTAGTTACCGGTATAGGGCACGACATTGACTACACAATAGCAGATTTTGCCTCAGACAGAAGATGCGCTACACCAAGTCAGGCGGCTGAAATATGCATACCTGACATGAATGAGAAATCAGTGAGACTTTTTGAACTTAAAAGAAGGATGGTATCACTCCTTAATGAAAGAATGAAAAAAGAAAGGATGAACCTCTCCCATGTGGAGAGGTTTATAAGGAACAAGGACCCTAAAGTAACCCTTATGAATGAAATAAGGTATATTTCTGATACTGAGGACAGGTTAAAATCCATAATGAGTAATTTTCTGGACCGTGAAAAGAGAAGGATGAAACATTTTTCCGATCTTATGGGTGCATTTAATCCTTACGGAATCCTTTCAAGGGGATATGCAATAGTAAAATCAGAAGATGGAAACATCCTTATGCATGTGGATGAAATAGAAAGTCAGGACAGTCTTAAAATAAGAGTTTCAGACGGTGAAACAAAATTAAGTATCAGGAGGGGTCAGGAATATGGAAGGCATGAATGATAAAAATGAGAAGAAATACGATGTGTTTATGGCAGAACTTTCTGAAATAATGAAACACATGGAGACCCCGGGCATATCCCTTGAAGATCAGATAAAATCCTATGAAAAAGGAATGGAACTTGTGGGGGTACTTAACGGCATTTTAAGAAATGCCGAAGAAAAAATCATGATAATAAACAATAAAGGTCAGGAAGAAAGATTTGAATAGTATTTTTGACTTTAGGGAGATAATCGAAGAGGAATTAAAAAAGGCAGCTGATAATTTTCCTGCTGAGGGGACTTTAAAAGAAGCCATGAGCTATTCACTCCTTGCAGGTGGAAAAAGAATAAGACCTCTTCTTGCCCTGTCTTCCTGGAAACTTACAGGAAGGGACATGGAAGAAATTTATCCCCTCGCTGTCTGTCTTGAAATGATACACACATACTCCCTCATCCACGACGATCTTCCTGCCATGGACAACGATGATTTAAGGCGCGGAAAACCGACAAGCCACAAGGTTTTCGGAGAGGCCGGGGCAATACTTGCAGGGGATGCCCTCTTAAATGAAGCATTCACCCATTTTTTAAAAAACTACGGCGACCCGGTGAAATATCCTTCGGCCCTGTCATCACTTCTCGAAATCTCGGGAAAAGCAGGATCAGAGGGGATGATACTGGGACAGATGATGGATATGGAAGGTGAGGGGAAAGCCATGAGTGAAGAGTATCTCAATTTCATGCATTCAAAAAAGACAGGGGCACTTATTACTGCATCCCTTACAGCTCCGGCAATCTTAGGCGGTCTCGGGGATGAAAAGATAAATATACTGAATGATCTTGGAAGTCTCTTAGGACTTCTCTTCCAGATAGAGGACGATATGCTCGATTTTACCGCAACCGCGGAAGATCTTGGGAAATCACCGGGGAAGGACAAAAGGGAAGACAAGACAACCTATGTAACACTTCTGGGCCTTGAAAAGAGCCGGATAATTTCAGAGAATATTTACAGAAAAGCGCTGGAGACAGCAGACCTTTTAGGTCCTGAAGGAAATTATCTCACTGAAATCACAAGGTCATTATATTCGAGGAAAAAATAGAACTTAAAATAAATCGGAGTTGGATATGTATAAACTGCTCAGTAAATACAGTGACCCATCACAGATACGGGAAATGAGCCTTGAAGAACTGACAATGCTCTCAGCGGAAATAAGGCAGTTTCTGATTGAATCCGTATCCATGACCGGTGGGCACCTGGCTCCAAACTTAGGTGTTGTGGAGCTTACCATCGCACTTCACAATGTCTTTGACTTTAAAAAAGACAGAGTGGTATTTGACGTGGGACATCAGTCCTATGTCCATAAAATACTCACCGGAAGGCGAGAAGGATTTAAAAATTTAAGGAAATACAAGGGTATGTCAGGATTTCCCAAAAGAGAGGAATCACCCTACGACCATTTCAACACAGGCCATGCATCGACATCGATTTCTGCGGCACTTGGAATGGCAAGGGCAAGGGACATCATGGGAGAAGACTACTCCGTTGTCTGTGTTACAGGAGACGGAGCCCTGACTGGCGGTATGGCCTGGGAAGCTATGAACGATATCGGCTTTAACAGGACACGGATGATAATAATATTGAACGATAATGGCATGTCCATTTCAAGAAATGTCGGTGCAATGAGCCTTTATCTCTCACAGCTTAGATCCGCCGATGTCTATGAGAAGCTTAAAAAAGACGTGCAGAAGGGAATGGAAAAGCTTCCCCTCGGAAAAACACTTTTCAATACAGCCCGTAAAATGAAGGACTCAGTTAAAGCCATGGTAGTTGAAGGAATGATCTTTGAAAACATGGGGATAAAATACTTGGGACCCGTAGACGGCCATTCTGTCAAGGATATGAGCAGGATACTGAAAGCTGCGGCAGAATCAGACGGTCCTGTTTTAGTCCATGCAATAACCACCAAGGGAAAGGGATATGAATTTGCCGAAGGAAAGCCGGATAAATTCCACGGCATAGGACCCTTTGATACTGTAATGGGTGAAACCCGCGGAAAAAAGACAAAGACATATTCATCGGTCCTCGGTGAAACCCTCACAGAACTTGCAGACAGGGATAAGAGAGTCACGGCAGTGACTGCAGCCATGAGGGACGGCACAGGACTTACCGGATTTTCACTGAAACACCCAGAAAGGTTCTTCGATGTAGGTATAGCTGAAGAACATGCTGTAACAATGGCTGCAGGCATGGCAGCATCAGGTCTCAAACCCTATGTGGTCATATATTCCACATTTCTTCAGCGGGCGGTGGATCAGATAATACACGATACCGCGCTGCAGAAATTAAACGTTACCTTCTGCATCGACAGGGCAGGACTTGTGGGTGATGACGGGGAGACCCATCAGGGGATATTCGATATATCCTATCTCTCCATGATTCCCGGCATGACTTTAATGTCGCCCAAAAACTTAAGTGAATATAAAAATATGCTGCAGTGGTCCCTTGATTACAGTGACGGACCACTGGCTGTAAGATACCCCAGGGGGGGCGACAATCCCAATGTGGTTCTGCCTGAACTCAAAGCCTTTACCCCCGGAAAATGGGAAAAGGTGACAGACGGGACAAAAACCGTGATAATTTCATCGGGGAAACTCCTTACTGAAGCCTACCTTGCAAAAATGCGCCTCGGTGGAATCTGTGATCCTGCAGTTGTAAATGCAGTTTTTTTAAAACCAATGGATAAAGAGATGATTGAAAGTTATATTTCAGGGTTTGATACTGTAATTACCCTTGAAGACAACGTTCTAAGGGGCGGACTCGGGGAAGCTGTAACATCAGAACTCAGTAAACTCGGTTACCGTGGTAAAATCATAAACCTTGGATATGACGATACATTTATAGAACAGGGAGATACCGACATCCTCTACGAAGAAGCGGGGCTTACCGCTGAAAAGGTTGCGGAGGTGGTTAAAAATAACTGCAAGGCTTGATACAGAATGCGTAAGAAGAAATATATTTTCAGGAAGGGACAGGGCCGGAGAAGAAATAAGAAAAGGCCTCGTTGAAGTTTCCGGGAAGGTAATCACCAAACCATCATTTAAAGTCGGGGAAGACGAAGAAATAGTCTATAAGGGTGAGGAACTTAAAGTTTCCCGGGCCCAGCTTAAATTAAGGAAGGCTCTTTCGGAATTTAAGGTCAGCCCTTCGGGAAAAAACTGTCTCGATGTGGGTGCTTCAACCGGTGGTTTTACTGAGGAACTTCTAAATGCCGGGGCACTTTCTGTAACTTCACTCGATGTGGGTCACGGTCAGCTTAAGGAAGAACTTAAAAATAATCCTCAAGTGCACAACATGGAAGGCTATAACTTCCGTTATGCCGGAAGTGAGGATTTTAAAGAAAAGTTTTCACTCATCACCATGGATGTTTCATTTATTTCTGTGACATTGATGTCCCAGTCCGTAAAGCTCCTCCTTGAAGATGGCGGGGATTTTATAGTCCTCATAAAGCCCCAGTTTGAAGCAGGAAGAAGTGCACTCAATTCAAAGGGTGTAGTGACAGATATTAAGGACAGGGAAAGAATACTTATATCGGTATCGCGTCATTATAAGGATGAAGGATTTGAACTTTTGAATGCTGTTCAGTCTCCCATAAAAGGGCCGGAGGGGAATACAGAATACCTCCTTCATTTTGGAAGACACGAAAGGCACAATCTGACTGCAGAGGATAAAGACATAATGGAATTGCTGAAAGGGAATATTTAGGATGCTCACTAAAATCGGAATAGGAATAAACAGGGAGAAGGATCCTGACGGCCAGATAGAACAGCATGTCAGGGAAAAAATCAGGAGTTACTTTCCCGATGCACATATATTCTCATCTGAAATAAACGCAGAATCAGGTGAGATAACTGAAATTCCCGACATGTATTTTGTCCTGGGAGGCGATGGTACCTTCCTTGGTGCCGCAAGAAAGCTCCACGGCATGAAGATACCGATCCTTGGAATAAATATAGGGACACTGGGATTTCTGACTTCAGTGGAACTCAGTGATTTAGATCATGCACTGATGATGCTTAAGGAAAAAAAATATTCAATAGAAAAAAGGAATATGATCAAGGTTTCCTTTTACGACGGGGGAAAACCATCGGAATTCATCGCAATGAACGATGTAGTAATAAGCAAGGGTTCCCTTGGAAGAATGATGAAGTACGAAATAAGTGTGGACCGTGACTATGCCGCATCATTCCGCGGGGACGGAGTGATATTTTCAACACCTACAGGTTCAACTGCATATAACCTCTCAGCAGGAGGACCCATACTTTACCCTACAATTTCTGCAATAACAATGACAGCCATAGCTCCCCATTCCCTCGGAATAAGGAACATGGTGCTGAATTCATCATCGAAGATAAGGGTCAGGGTGTCAGGTGATGTGGAATCCTTCAACCTTTCCGTAGACGGACAGAGAAATTTCAACATCGATTCAGGAAGGTATGTGGAAGTTGTGGATTCAGGGGCATATTCCATGGTTGTAAGGCTCGATGACTACGATTACTTTGATGTGCTCCGTAAAAAAATAATATATAAGGCACAGGATCAGTAATACAAGAATTCTTAAAGGCGGTAGGATTATGAAAGCAAAAAGGCTCAACAAAATTCTGGATATCATAACCACAAAGAGCATTGAAACCCAGGAGGAACTGGCGGAGGAATTAAGGAAGGAAGGTTTCAGGATAACCCAGGCTACAATATCGAGGGACATCAAGAATCTTCACCTCTCAAAAGTCCTCGGGAAAAACGGAAAGTACAAGTACGTCCTTTCAGTCAATGAACCAAAGGTCATAAACAACCAGATAATGACCATCCTTCAGAACACCGTAACCCACGTTGAATACATAGAACACATAGTGGTTGTGAAGACCCTTACTGCTTCTGCAGGGGCTGCGGCTGAAGCCATAGACCAGCTTGGTCTTGAAGAAATCGCAGGTACCATAGCAGGGGACAACTGTATATTTGTACTTTTCAGAAATATCAAGAAAGCTGAAGAATTCGTAAGGCGTATGGATGCCATGGTGAGAAACCAGGAATAGGTGAATCATGCTTAAAAAACTGAAGGTAAAAAACTTTGCCCTCATGGAAGAACTAACAGCGGAATTTGAAGAAGGGTTTACTGTCCTGACCGGAGAAACAGGTGCAGGAAAATCCATACTCATAGATGCCATAGGATATGTCCTCGGCAATAAATTCAGCCGTGAAAACGTAAGGACCGGTGAAGACACT
Source organism: Clostridiaceae bacterium (assembly GCA_039809845.1). GTDB lineage: Bacteria > Bacillota > Clostridia > Clostridiales > Clostridiaceae > JG1575. The sequence continues at coordinate 10,868 of JBDHVQ010000014.1, forward strand.
CTCTATGCATCCCTTGAATTTGAAATGCCCGAAGAAATAACAGAAAAAATTCATGAAAAGTCTGAATTTATACCTGAACTTTTAAATGAAGAAAATACACTTCTGATAGAAAGACAGAATTCCCTCAGCGGAAAATCTTTTTCCAAAATCAACGGAATGAATGTATCCCTTCAGGATATCAGGGCAGTATCACCATTTCTTCTGGACATCCACGGACAGCATTCGAGTCAGAATCTCCTGGACCCTGAAAAACACGGGGAATACCTCGACTCTTTCGGGGTGGTTACAGAAACTGAGGAATTTAAAAACTATTCAGAGCTCTACAGTGAATACACAAAAAAGAAGATGAGACTTTCAGAACTTACAAGGAACAACGAAAGGGACAGACTCATCGATTACCTTAAATTCCAGGTTGAGGAAATTAAAAAGGCAGGGATATCAGGATCGGAAGAAGAAGATCTTCTTGCCCGGGAAAAAATGCTCTCAAATTCACAGAAAATCGCAGATGCTTTAAAGACTGCCATGGAATCCTTAAGTGAAGAAAACCTTTCAGGTCTGTCGGGAGCTTCAAGATCCCTTGATTCCATATCAGATGTCTTCCCGGGAGTAAAAGAACCTTCCGTTATACTTGAAGAATCCTACTACAACCTTACAGAAGCTTTAAGGACAATAAATACCTTAAGTGAAGAAGTCTACTATTCAGATTCGGAACTCGATGAAGTAAATTCACGGCTTTTCATCTACGATTCTCTAAAGAGAAAGTACGGGGAAACTACTGAGGATATTCTTAAATTTCTCAAAGAATCAGAAGAAAAACTCTTCGACCTTGAAAATGCCGGGGAAATAATAGAAAAACTAAAAACAGAAATCAGGGAAATACAGGGAAAACTCCTGACATCAGGAGAAATCCTCATGAATAAAAGAAAAGAAACAGCGAAACTTTTAAGCAGGAGTATAAATGAGAATTTAAAAGACGTAGGTCTTAAGAAAGCTGACTTTGAAGCAGCTGTTTTAAAAACCGATGACATAACACATATGGGTATCGATGAAACGAGGTTTCTCATTTCGACAAATACCGGAGAACCCAAAAAGCCACTGGAAAAGATCGTTTCCGGGGGAGAATTATCGAGGATAATGCTCGCTCTTAAAAGTTCCTTTATTGACAGGGATTCAGTTCCCACTGTTATTTTCGATGAAATTGATACTGGAATTTCAGGCAGGATGGCGGAAGCTGTGGGTGAAAAAATGTACCTTATAAGTTTAAGATCCCAGGTATTCTGCGTAACCCATCTTCCACAGATAGCATCCTTTTCCGATAACGGACTCATTGCAGAAAAACGCGAGGAAAAAGGAAGGACCTTCAGCACAGTAAAAAAAGCAGGTCCTGAAGACAAGATTTTAGAAGTTGCAAAGATGCTCTCAGGGTCTGAAATCACTGACACCATTATGGAAAATGCCAGGGAAATGACAGTGAAAGCCCAGAAAATCAAGGAAAAAATTAAAGAGCAGGAGAATGTTGAAGGAATCCAGCCGGACATTTAATATGAAGAGGGATAAAAAAGTAAATATACTCATAGCAGACAGTGATAAGTACTACAGGGAAAGTCTTAAAGAATATCTTGAATATAAGAATTTCAACGTGGTGACAACAGGTTGCGGCAGTAAAGCTATAAGCATGCTGAAAAGAGAACCCTGGGATATTCTCCTGGCTGATATTATTCTTAAGAAAATAGATGGTTTTGAAATCCTTGAAGAAATAAAAACATCAGGACTTCCAGTCAGGACAATAATTATTTCGGATTTTATTAAAGGGGCCATTGTAAGGGAAGCTTTGAAAAAGGGTGCCTGGTATTTTCTTTCAAAGGACACTGACTTTGATATTATCAAAAAGAGGATAGAACTTATTTCAGGAATTGACGCAGGAGAAGAAAAAACCCCTGACCCAGCCGATAGATTCTTAAGAAACAGGTATTTTACCTCCGACACAATATCGAGGGATATGGCCGATCTTGGATTTTCCATAGGAAGTGAAGGATTCAGGTATCTTAAAAACTGTGTTTTATTATGTACGGAAAACATGAATTACATGAGGAACATAACCGGTCTTCTTTACCCGAAAACAGGAGAAAAATACGGAGTAACTCCTGCGGCTGTTGAATCTGCAATAAGAACCCTGATTAAAAAGACATTCAGTGAAAGCAGTAAACTCAAGGATTTTCTTGAAAGGTCAGGAACGGACAGGGATAAAAAGCCGACCAACAGTTCCATGATAAGACTTATAATGAACTACAGGGAGATTAAAACTGGACATGATTAAAAAAGTACTCACCATTGCTGGGTCAGATTCTTCAGGTGGGGCAGGAATTCAGGCGGACCTTAAAACATTCTGCGCCCACGGTGTATATGGAATGACTGTAATAACTGCACTGACTGCCCAGAACACAAAAGGGGTTTATCTTGCAGAAGTTACAACACCCGGGATGATTAAAGCACAGCTTAAGGCTGTATTTGAAGATATCCAGCCCGATGCTGTAAAAATCGGGATGCTTCCGGCAGGGGAATCCGTAAAAATAATTGCCGGTCTTCTTAAGGAATACAATGCAGTAAATATTGTGCTCGATCCTGTGATGGTTTCGACATCCGGATACAGCCTTACAATGAATGATACTACAGAGTCCATGATTAAATATCTTTTCCCTCTGGCAGAAATAATTACTCCTAATATTCCTGAGGCTGAAGTTCTTACGGGGCACAAAATTAATGGAGAAAAGCATATAACCGATGCTCTTAAGGAAATTAAAAAAATGACTTCCGGTAGTGTCCTTATAAAAGGCGGACATGGCGAAGGAAAAGACTCTTCGGATTACCTCCTTTCAGGAGATAAAATAAGTATATTCAAAGGGGAAAGGATCGACACTATTAATTCCCACGGAACCGGATGTACATTGTCTTCAGCCATAGCATCAAATCTGGCACTGGGAAAAAGTATGCCGGAAGCTGTAAGACTGTCAAAGGAATATATTACAGAAGCCCTTATAAATGATCCCAAAATCGGAAATGGAAACGGACCGTTGGATCATATGTATAAAACAAGAGTCGATAATAATATTAAATAATTATTAATCTTTGCGGATCCCCATGGGATCTGTTATTTTTTGCACTTTTGTTCTGTTATAATATACATATTGACATAATAAAGAAGAAATGAGGAATATTCTCCTCATTATTTTACATAATACTTAATATCGTTACTTTGTAACACTATTGAATTAATCAGAGGAATATTTTATGTACACTGAACCCACATTAAACAAGGAAATAATCTTTGAAGGAAAGATAATTAAAGTAGAACACCACGAAGTAAAATCAGGGGATAAAACTGCACAGAGGGAAATCGTAAGACATGTCCCCGGTGTCTGTATTCTTGCAAGGAATGAAGACAATAAAATATTCTTTGTAAGCCAGTACAGAAAACCATTTGAAAAGGAAATCCTCGAACTTCCGGCAGGGAAGGTGGACGAAGGGGAAGATAATCTGCAGTGCGCAAAAAGGGAGCTCAGGGAAGAAACCGGCTATTCTGCTGCTGACTGGAAGTTACTCGGAAAATACTATGCAAGTCCTGGGTTTACCGATGAGACTGTATTCATATACGAAGCCTGGAATTTAAAATGGGATCCTCTGAAAGGTGATGAGGATGAACACCTGAAGGTCTTTGAATATTCCGAAGATGAAATCAAAAGTCTTGTCAAAACCGGCAGACTCAGTGACGGAAAATCCCTTGCAGCCCTCTTCTTAAGGAGCGTCTGACAATCATGGACGAAAAAATTATTTTTTATCTGGAGACACTTAAAAACCAGGGCAAGTCGGTCAATACTGTGGATGCCTACAGAAGAGACCTTAAAAAGTTTTCGGATTTTCTCACACTAGAAGGTATTGAAATAGATAAATTTGAGGAACTGCAGATAGTTTCCTATACCGAGTACCTCATGGAAACAGGAATTTCAAAATCATCGATAATAAGAAACCTCGTGACTTTAAGAAATCTCTATAAATTTTTAAGAAGACAGGGCTTTGTCCTGGAAGCTCCGATTCTTTACTATGAACTTCCCAGAATTGACAGGGACATGCCCGAAACTTTATCCCCTGAGGAAGTGGCACATCTTATGGAAGCCCCTGATCTTAATACACGGAAGGGAAAGAGGGACCGGGCCATACTCGAACTATTGTATGCAGCAGGTCTTAAGGTGACAGAACTTATAAATCTTAAGGTAACAGATGTGAACCTTTCCGGAAGATATATAGTATCAACAGGACCCAAAGGTTCAGAGAGGATGATACCGATAAATCATATTGCTGCTGAGGCCGTTGAAAATTTCCTCAGTGTCAGACCCACCATGGCCAGGGAAGGTACCCCCTATCTATTTACTTCTTTCCAGGGAGAGACCATAACAAGGCAGGGTGTCTGGAAGATACTTAAAAACTATGCATCAGTTGCAGGGATTGAAGGCGATGTAAGTCTCAACACACTGAGACATTCCTTTGCAGTACATCTTCTGGGAAACGGCGCCAATATAAACGCAGTTTCAGAGATGATGGGACACAGCGATATAAGCATAACAATGAAATACAGGGACATGAAGAAAAAAGCATCTCTCATGGAAGAATACGACAGGACACATCCAAGGGAAAAAGGAGAAGAACAATGAAAAAAAGAGCAGTAATAATCGTTCTTGACAGTGCAGGAATAGGTGAAATGCCTGATGCTGAAAGATTCGGAGACAAAGGATCAAATACAATAGCAAATACAGCGGAAGCTATGGGAGGAATAAAACTTCCGAATATGGGAAAGATGGGTCTTTCCCATATTCACCCAATAAAGGGAGTGGAAAAGGAAGAAAGACCTTCCGCAGCTTATGGAAAAGCTGCTGAAAAATCAGACGGAAAGGACACTGTGACAGGACACTGGGAGATGTCAGGGTGTATACTCGAAACTCCATTAAAGACATTCCCCGGTGGATTCCCGCCTGAAATCATAGAAGAATTCACGAGGAGAACAGGAAGAGAAGTTCTTGGAAACAAGGTGGCCTCAGGTACAGAAATTATTAAGGAACTGGGTATGGAACACATGAAGACGGGAAAACCCATAGTCTATACTTCCGCCGATTCAGTGTTTCAGGTTGCGGCACATGAAGATATAATACCTCTCCCCGAACTTTATAAAATGTGTGAAACAGCGAGGGAAATGCTGACAGGTGACTGGACAGTGGGAAGAGTAATAGCAAGGCCTTTTATAGGTGACAGCCCGGAGAATTTCAAAAGGACAACAAACAGGCACGACTACTCCCTCGACCCATTCTGCACAACCATGCTCGACTACATAAAAAAAGCGGGAATGGAAGTAAGGGGTGTCGGAAAGATAAGTGATATCTTCAACGGCAGGGGTGTAACCCATTCAGTGAGAACAAACGGTAATCAGGACGGAATAGACAAGACCATAGAAGAATTAGGACATGATTTTGAAGGACTTCTGTTCGTAAATCTTGTGGATTTTGATATGCTCTACGGACACAGGAATGATCCTCAGGGATACGGTAAAGCCCTTGAAGAGGCAGATGAAAGAATCCCGCAGATTATCGATGCATTGAAGGAAGGAGACCTTCTCATAATAACGGCTGACCACGGCTGCGACCCTACTACAGAAAGTACGGATCACTCGAGGGAATACATTCCGCTTCTCGTGTACTCAAAAAGCCTCAAGGGAGATACGGAAATCGGAACAAGAGACAGCTTCACTGACATTGCAAAGACAGTACTTGAATACTTCGGGATACCAAATGACATCGAAGGAAAGAGTTACCTAGGGCTTTTAAAATAACTAACACTAAAAAATTAATCTGAAAGATTAAACTGTAAAAAGAAAACAACTATTTAATTCAGAGAAACAAACAACACTATCACCGGTTTTAAGGCAGGTAACCAATGAATATACAGGATATTATAAGAAAAAAGAAACATGGGGAAAAACTTTCCCGGATGGAAATTGAATATTTCACTGAAGGCTTTACAAGGGATGAAATACCCGACTACCAGATATCGGCACTTTTAATGGCGATCTGGTTTTCAGGAATGGATGAGGAAGAAACAAGAAACCTAACTGAGAGTTTTGTAAATTCCGGGGATGTGGTCGATCTTTCATCAATACCGGGAATTAAAGTAGACAAGCACTCCACCGGAGGTGTTGGAGACAAGGTATCACTTATAGTGATTCCTGTAGTCGCTTCCCTTGGAATTCCTGTAGCCAAGCTTTCAGGCAGGGGACTTGGTCATACCGGAGGAACCATAGATAAACTTGAAGCTATTCCCGGATTTTCCTGCGACCTTTCATTAGAAAAATTCAAGGAATCAGTAAGACTCATCGGAGCGGCGATAGCTTCCCAGACAGGGAATTTAACACCTGCAGACAAGAAATTCTATGCCTTAAGGGATGTAACAGAGACGGTTGATTCAATTCCTCTGATAGCTTCTTCTGTCATGGGTAAAAAAATTGCTTCAGGATCAGATGCTATAGTCCTCGATGTCAAAACCGGGGAAGGTGCATTTATGAAGACAGACGAAGATGCCGCCCTTCTTGCTGAGGAGATGGTTAAAACCGGAAATTCCATGGGCAGAAGGACCGTTGCGGTACTCACTGATATGAATGAACCTCTCGGCAGAAATATCGGCAACTCCCTTGAAATTGAGGAAGCTGTAAAAGTACTTAAAGGAGACAGGATTCCCGGTCTCTGGGATGTTTCACTTACCGTCGCATCACTTATGGTGATACTGGGAGGTCTTGCCGATAACCTGAAAGAAGCGGGAAAACTCGTGGAAGAATCAATAGATACAGGAAAGGCAATAAATAAATTCAGGGAAATAATAAAAAACCAGGGCGGAGATGAAAGAGTAACTGATGATCCTTCCATTATGGGCGAAGCACTATATAAAGATACATTATATTCTGAGAAATCCGGTTACATCACCGCCATAAAAGCCATGGAAATAGGCATGGCTGCAGTCCATATAGGTGCAGGAAGAGAAAAAAAGGGAGATAATCTCGACTATACTGCAGGTATAGAACTTATAAAAACAGTAGGAGAAAAAGTACAGGCTGGGGAATCACTTGCAGTTTTAAAACACAACAGAAAGGATATTGCAGAAAGTCTTCAGGATGTTTTGTCTGCCTATGTCATAGAAGATAATCCTCCCGATAAAAAAGACTATATTCACCGGATTATAGGATTATAGGTAAAAAAAACGAAGTCAGACTATGATCCGGCCCTTGTGTAAGGGCCGGGTTTTTCCTTTATACAGTTAATAAAGAGCCTGATGCTCAAAGAAAGAAAAAATACAGAAATGAGAAAAAAAGCAGGCAAAGAGAAAAGAACGAAAGAACAAAAGAAGGAACGAAGGAAGGAAGGAAGGAAGGAAAGAAGAAGGAAAAAAGGAAAGAAGAAAGGAAAAAGCCGTAAAGCAAGTAATGAGGGTCTGACACCGGAGAACTGACGAAGTAAAATGATTACATAATTGGTATATAATAATTCAATAAATTAATAAGGTATCGTAAAAAT
>JBDHVQ010000015.1:0-18114 GCA_039809845.1 Clostridiaceae bacterium
AAAAAAGATGTATGAGTTAAAAATACATCACTTAACCTACTTATAACATTTGAGCAACAATTTCCAAACAATTTCTCAGTAAAGTAGTAATTGTAATAAACACCACATTAAGACCGCGCAGCGGTTCAGGAGGAAAAACAATGTTCAAGGCAAAGAAACTATATGCTCTCGTGGCATCAGTTGTAGTGGCATCATCAATGTTCGCAGTTCCTGCAATGGCAACTTCAAAGGCAGCAGAAGGTTCTTCAAACACTTCAATGGCGAAGGAAGAAGTCAAGGTTAAGGATGTTGAAATCAACAAGGAAGTTGAAGGATCAATCGACATCAACGGATCTTCAACAGTTTATCCCTTAACTGAAGCTATAATCGAAAAGGCAGCAGCAGAAATGCCAAACCTCGAAATTACAGCTGCAGGTGAAGGTTCAGGTACTGGCTTAAAGATGCTCATCAACGGAGACATCGACGTAGCTGGCGCTTCAAGAAAGATCAAGGACGAAGAACTTGCAACAGCAAAAGAAAACGGAATTGAAATAGTTGAAATCCAGGTTGCTATTGACGGTATCGCAGTAGTTGTTAACAAGGACAACAAGGTTGACGAAATCACAACTGCTGAATTAAACAAGATCTGGGCTGCTGATTCAACTGTAAAGACATGGAAGGAAGTTAACGATGCCTGGGAAGACACTGAATTAAAGCTCTATGCACCAGGTGCAGCTTCAGGTACTTTCGAATACTTCACTGAACATGTAAACAAGAAGGCTAAGGAAGGAAGATCAGAAGACGTTCAGACTTCTGAAGACGACAACGTTCTTGTTACTGGTGTTGCAGGTGACAAGGGTGCCATGGGTTACTTCGGATTCACTTACTACGAAGAAAACATGGACAAGGTTAAGGCTTTAAAGATCGACGGTGTTGAAGCTACAAAAGAAAACATCATCGACGGAAAATACCCACTTTCAAGACCTTTATTCCTCTATGTAAACAAGGCTGCTTTAAAGGATAAGGAAGAAGTAAACAACTTCATCAAATTCTACCTTGTAAACGCAATAGAATCAGCTGAAGAAATAAAGATGGTTCCTGCTACTGCAGAAATGATCAACAAGGACATAGACGAATTAGAAAAATAAGATCTTAAAAAATCAGTTTATGGTATAAGAGCCTCCGGGCTCTTTTATTATGTCATGATTTATCAGTTATGATTTTTGAATAAATATAGAATACAGTCCCGGTAATCATTTCTGTTTTTAAGGTCACGTTTAGTTCACCTGAAGGATCTTTGAAACAAGGTATTAATTAACATAGTGTTAACATTAGGATAGTGCCGAATTTACCCTGTTATATTAATATAACAATTGGATATAAATGCCGGAAAAGGAGAAATTTTATGGAAAACAACCAGTCCATAAGGCAGAGACAGAAAGTAAGGCCCAATGAACTCCTCATTGAGACCATAATAAGAGCTTTCTCATTTGCCACAATACTTATTACCATAGTCATTATCTACACCCTTCTCAGTGAATCGAGACTGATTTTCCAGCACGTCACCCTTAAGGAGTTTTTAACCGGAAAAGTCTGGACACCCCTTGTCGAACCACCTAAATTCGGTATCATACCCCTTATAGTGGGAACACTGAGTATTGCATTTTATTCAATGCTGGTGGCAATTCCACTGGGAGTAGGTTCTGCAATATATTTAAGTGAATATGCAAACAAGAACGTAAGGAAGATTTTAAAGCCCATGCTCGAAATCCTTGCGGGAATTCCGTCCATAGTATACGGATTCTTTGCACTTAATACCATCACACCTTTTTTAAAGACAATAGTCCCGAGGACTGAAATATACAATATACTGTCAGCATCAATAGCAGTAGGAATAATGATTCTTCCCCTCGTTGCATCCCTTTCTGAAGATGCCATGAATGCAGTACCAAACGGTATGAGAAACGGAGCATATGCACTGGGTGCCACAAAGCTTGAAGTTGCAAAGAATATAGTTATTCCGGCAGCAAAATCCGGTATCATATCATCCTTTGTCCTCGCAGTTTCAAGGGCAGTGGGTGAAACGATGATAGTTGCCCTGGCGGCGGGATCCAAACCGAAACTCACATTCAATCCCTTTGAATCAGTACAGACTCTGACAGGATTCATGGTTGCAACTGCAACGGGTGATATAGCCCACGGAAGCATCGGATTCCAGTCAATATACGCAGTAGGTATGATACTTTTCATAATTACTTTCCTTCTTAATCTTATAGCAAGAAGGTTTGTAAACAGGAAGAGGAGGGGATAGAAATGGAAGTTAAAAATATCGGCAGAAGAAAACTCGTCAATAAGATATGGGAAATGCTCTTCTTCCTCTGTACTATCATTGGAATGGTGTTCCTTGTAATACTCCTCTGGAGGGTAATTTCCGTAGGTGCAAAACATCTCAACTGGAAGTTCCTTACAAGTGTCGCATCGACCAAACCTGCCCAGGCAGGTGTTATGACAGCCCTCATGGGGTCAGTATGGATAGGGCTTTTAACCGCCATTATTTCCTTCCCCCTGGGGATAGGATCTGCGATTTACCTTTATGAATATGCACCGAGAAACAGGGTGACAGATTTTATAAGCCTTAATATTTCAAACCTTGCGGGAGTTCCATCGATAGTCTACGGTATGCTGGGCTTGTCACTCTTTGCGACATGGATGAAACTTGGAACGACTCTTATTACAGGAGCACTGACCCTTTCACTTCTGATTCTCCCTGTTATAATTACTTCATCCTTTGAAGCTTTAAAAACAGTACCTGATTCATTAAGGCAGAACGCACTTGCCTTAGGTGTCACAAAGTGGCAGATGATAACGGGTGTTGTCCTTCCCTTTGCAATACCCAATATAATAACAGGATGTATCCTTGCTATATCGAGGGGCTTTGGTGAAGCGGCTCCCCTTATAGTAGCAGGTGCGGTAAACCTTGTAAGAAAAGTTCCAACCGGACTTTTATCAAAATACACGGTCCTTCCGATACAGATATACGACTGGGCTGGTAGACCACAGGCTGAATTCCAGGAAATAGCTTCCACAGGTATAATAGTTCTTATGATAATAATCCTTACTTTCAACGGAATTGCCACACTCATAAGAATCAGGTACGGAAGAAGATACGAATAGGAGGATTTATGCAGAACGCCATAGAAGTTAATGACCTTGATTTTTACTACGGTGAAAAAAAGGCCCTTGAAGACGTCGCAATGAACATCGAAGAAAAGTCAGTCACAGCTCTCATAGGTCCTTCAGGATGCGGGAAATCAACATTCCTGAGATGCCTCAACAGAATGAACGACCTTATTGAAGGAACAAGGACCGACGGTGTGATAAAATACTACGGAACTGATATAAACGGCAGGGATGTGGACCTTGTAACACTGAGACAGAAAATAGGCATGATTTTCCAGAAGGCAAATCCATTTCCGAAATCCATTTACGAAAATGTGGTTTTCGGACCCAGAAGACACACGAGGAAATCAAAGGCAGAACTGGATGAGCTGGTGGAAACATCCTTAAGGGATGCAGCTTTATGGGATGAAGTAAAGGACAATCTCGGTAAATCAGCATACGATTTATCAGGCGGTCAGCAGCAGAGACTTTCCATTGCAAGGGTTATTGCTGCAAAACCCGATGTAATATTAATGGATGAACCTACGTCTGCGCTGGATCCCTTGTCTACTCTTAAAGTAGAAGAACTGGTTCAGATTCTCAAAGAAAAATACACCATAATAATTGTTACCCACAACATGCAGCAGGCGTCGAGGGTTTCGGATTATACGGGATATTTCCTGAACGGCCGTATGATCGAACACGACACCACAAACAACATATTCTATAATCCGAGGGATAAAAGGACTGAGGATTATATTTCAGGAAGGTTCGGCTAAAATGGAAAAAAAGACAAATGATAATGTCACTGTGAAAGTCAGTGAACCGTCTGAAAAGGTAAAGATTGTCACAGTAACTGAAGAAAATACTGGAAATTCTGATGAAACTGCAGTTGTTACCGAAAGCACTCCACAGGAAGAAAGCATAAGACTCGGTTCTGATGCCGACATGGGATCAGTCAGACCAAAGTCAAAGCAGGAAATCCAGGCAAAGGTAACAGTAAAGAGAAAGGATAAGGAAGATGACGGTGCCGAACCCATAATAAGGGTAAGGAACTTAAACTTCTTTTACGATAAAAGCCACCAGGCTCTTAAAAACCTTAATTTCGACATAAAGAAAAACCATACCACAGCCCTCATTGGACCATCAGGATGCGGAAAATCCACATTTTTAAGGTGCCTCAACAGGATGAACGACCTCATCGACAATACAAAGGTTGAAGGGCTCATAGAATTCCACGGCAAGGACCTCAACAAGGACATCGATATTATGGTCTTAAGAAAAGTTGTAGGAATGGTATTTCAGAAACCAAACCCCTTTGATATGTCAATTTACGACAACATAGCCTACGGTCCCCGTATCCACGGAGAAAAAAGAAAAGCAAAACTGGATGAAATTGTCGAATCTTCTTTAAGAAAAGCAGCTCTCTGGGATGAAATCAAGGACAGAATGGGAGATAACGGACTTTCCATTTCAGGTGGACAGCAGCAGAGACTATGTATAGCGAGGACACTTGCCACTAACCCTGAAATAATCCTCATGGATGAACCAACATCCGCACTTGACCCTTTGTCCACCCAGAAGATTGAAGACCTTATAGAAGAACTCGAAAAGGAATATTCAGTAGTTATAGTAACCCACAACATGCAGCAGGCCGGAAGGGTTGCAGATGAAACTGTATTCTTCCTGAACGGTGAAGTCATAGAGTTCGGCAAAACAGACAAAATATTCACGAATCCTGACGATAAGAGGACAGAAGACTATATCTCAGGAAGATTCGGCTAAAAAGGGGTGTAAAACATGTCAACCAACAAAATAGAAAGCGGTATCCAGAGTATTAACAACCACCTTGTGAGAATGGCTCTCCTTGCTGAAAACCAGGTAAAGGATTCAGTCAGGGCACTCATCGAAAAGGATGCAGATCTTGCAGAAGAAGTTAAATCCCAGGACGGTATCATAGATGACCTTCAGAAAATCATTGAAGATCAGGCTATCAAACTCATCGCAACACAGCAGCCCGTTGCATCAGATCTGAGGACTCTTTTCACGACCATAAAGATAGTGACAGACGTTGAAAGGATTGCCGATTATGCCGTCGATATTGCAAGGATTGCAATTCTACTTAAAGACATCAGTTCAGCCAGGGATATGTCTGAAATACTTAAAATGACAGACCTTGTAACAGGAATGCTCCAGGATTCCATAGATGCATATACATCAAAGGATGACGACAAGGCGTACGAAATCACTAAGGTCGACGATGAAGTCGACAAGTCCTTCATGAATTTCTTAAGGGTACTCTACTACGGTGAAGGTCATGTAAATGATGATATCAACGGAATCACACAGTTAAACTTCGTCGGCAAATACCTCGAAAGAATAGGGGACCATGCAACAAACATCTGTGAATGGACCATTTACATAGTTACAGGCGAATACGTGGAACTTAACGTATAGAAAATAGATTGGTTTAATATTTATAAAAAACAGTCTTAAAAATAGCTTTAGTAACAGTCTTAAAAACAGTGGACTGATTATTCTTATTCTCAATTAATGAGATTATTTTATCCTGAATTTCATAAAGTTATATTATACTTGTGCGGTGAGACATGTTTTTGCCGCACATGCATTTTTTTGCAGGTGTTTTTGATATAATAAAGAGTGCGGAGGTATAGAAAATGGGATATAACAGACTTATAACAATTGATGGAAAAATCTCAGCCCCAAAACTTCGGAACAGAATAAAGAGTGTTGTGCCCCGTTCCCCCGCTGACAGAGCAGGAATAAAGGAAGGACAGTACCTTCTTGAAGTCGACGGAACACCTCTTAAGGACATAATCGACTACAGATATCTTACTTCTGAAGAAAAATTCACCCTTAAATTATCTGGAAAGGATGAAGATGGAAATTCAAGGGAATTTTCCGTGGATATTAAAAAGGATACCTATGAAGATCTTGGACTTGAATTCATGTCAGGGCTCATAGACCATGCATGTTCCTGTTCCAACAAATGTATTTTCTGCTTTATAGATCAGCTTCCGCCCGGGATGAGGGAATCCCTCTACTTCAAGGATGACGATTCAAGACTGTCATTCCTCCAGGGAAATTTTGTAACCCTCACCAACATGACGGATTCTGATATAGAAAGAATAATAAAGTACAGGATAAGCCCCATAAATATTTCAGTCCATACGACCAATCCTGAACTCAGAATAAGGATGCTGCGTAACCGAAATGCCGGGAAAATAATGGAGAGAATGAAACTCCTTGCCGACAACAGGATTGAAATGAATGCCCAGATTGTACTTGTTCCGGGTTATAACGACGGGGATGAACTTATTTCCACGCTGAAGGACTTAAAGGACATGTGGCCGGCCGTCATGGGGACTGCGGTAGTTCCGCTGGGTCTTACCGGGCACAGGGAGAATCTTATGGAACTAACTCCCTTCAACGCTGAATCAGCGAAGAGGACCATTGAAACTGTGGAAAAACTCGGGAAGGAATTCTTAAAGGATACGGGCACATATTTTGCAAGATGTGCTGATGAATTCTACGTAATGGCAGGTATGGATGTTCCTTCTGAAGATTACTACGAAGGATATTCCCAGATTGAAGACGGTATCGGTATGATAAGGCTCTTCCGGGAATCGACAGATGATACACTGGAAGATCTTAATGAGGGACCAGGCGAATTCACCTTCGTTACGGGAACATCTGCCTACAGCGAGATCAATGATTTTGCAGGGAAGGTGTGCATTAAAAATCCGGATATCAAAACCGACTGCGTAAGGATAAAAAACAGATTTTTCGGAGAATCCATAACTGTTGCAGGGCTTCTTACAGGAAAGGATGTACTCTCTGAACTTAAGGAACACGGTGTCTATAAAAATCTCGTGATGCCAAGGAACATGTTCAGAGCCGGAGAAGACATAATGCTCGACGGAATCAGAATAGGTGATATAGAATCTGCCCTCGGGACCCATGTCCTCGTGGTCGATTACACGGGGGAAGACATGATTGACCGTATGAACGGCAGGATGAAAGGATAAAGAAATGGGAAAACCAATAGTAGCGATTGTCGGAAGGCCGAATGTGGGCAAGTCGACATTATTCAACAAGATAGCAGGCAGAAGGATAGCGATAGTGGAAGATACCCCGGGTGTTACAAGGGACAGGATTTATGCCGATGCAGAATGGTTAAGGCATGACTTCAAACTTATAGACACCGGCGGAATTGAGCCTTTTTCTGAGGATGAAATACTCTCCCAGATGAGAAGGCAGGCTGAAATTGCCATGGAGACATCTGATGTCATAATATTCATGGTTGACGGAAAGACAGGACTTACGGATTCAGACAGGGAAGTGGCTTCCATGCTGAGAAGATCCGGAAAGCCTGTGGTTCTCGTTGTAAATAAAATAGACCATATGAATGAAGCGATGAATGCCTATGAATTCTTCAACCTCGGCATGGGTGAACCCATAGCCATATCATCGACACAGGGGTTAAACCTCGGCGATATGCTCGATGAGGTTGTAAAGCACTTTCCGGAAGGCGCAGAAAAAGACGATGAGGATGAATATATAAGGGTTGCCTTTGTAGGAAAACCGAATGTGGGAAAATCCTCACTCATAAACAGGCTCCTCGGGGAGGAAAGAAGTATTGTAACTGATATTCCCGGAACCACAAGGGATGCAATAGATTCCTTTATAGAAACATCAGAAGGAAAATTCGTGCTTGTGGATACGGCAGGACTGAGAAGAAAATCCAAGGTCAGGGAAGAAATAGAGAGATATTCAGGATTAAGGACCATGACTGCCATAGAAAGGGCGGACGTTGTGGCCCTCATGATCGATGCAACAGAAGGGGCATCAGACCAGGATGAAAAAATAATAGGATATGCCCATGAGATGAAAAAGGCACTGGTAATAATAGTAAACAAATGGGATCTTCCGGAAAAAGACGACAAGACAATGGAAAATTTCAAGAAGAACCTCCAGGTGAACTTCCATTTCTTAAATTACGTGCCATATATCTTTATCTCAGCCCTCACAGGACAGAGGACGGGGAAAGTGCTCTCTACAGTCAAAAAGGTCTACGAGAGCTATACGAGGAGGATTTCAACGGGTATTTTAAACGACGTCATAAGCCGTGCCCTTCTCATGAAGGAACCTCCGGTTGTAGCAAACAGAAGACTCAAAGTTTTCTATGCAACCCAGACAGGAATAAAGCCCCCCACATTCATATTCTTTGTAAACAGTCCTGATCTTTTACACTTCTCATATATGCGTTACCTTGAAAATCAGCTGAGACAGAGTTTTGACTTTGAAGGTACAGGCATCAAGATGGAATTCAGGGAAAGGAAAGATTCGTGAAAATAATGTTTCTCGGAGCGGGAAGTTTCGGAACTGCCCTCTCCCATGCGCTTTCAGATAAAAAACATGAGATAACCATCTGGGACAGAAAAAAAGAAACGGTGGATGAAATAAATGCCCATCACACAAACCATAAATATCTGCCGGAAATAAGACTCAGTGAGAATATAAGAGCAACAGGTGACTTATCGCTGGTAAATGATGCTGATTTTCTGGTACTTTCAGTCCCTTCTTCTGCGGCAAGGGAGATGTGCGCAAAAATAAAGGATAATTTAAGACAGGATACAGTTATAGTTTCCCTTGCCAAGGGAATAGACCCTTTAACCTTAAAGACCATGTCTGAAGTCATAAGAGATGAACTTGGACGCGATGCAGTAATACTCTCGGGCCCGTCACACGCGGAAGAAGTTGCACTGAATCTTCCGACGGCGGTAGTTGTATCATCCCACGATGAAATAGCCATGAGAAATGTGCAGGAATGTTTTTCTACTGACAGTTTCAGGATTTATCTGAATTCTGATGTCACCGGAGTTGAAACAGGCTCTGCCGTTAAAAATATCATTGCCCTTGCGGCAGGAATAAGTGACGGAATAGGGTTCGGCGACAATACAAAGGCGGCCCTTATGACGCGCGGAATGGCAGAAATAATAAGGATGGGTGTTGCCCTCGGAGCACGGGAGGATACTTTCTATGGTCTAACCGGAATGGGTGACCTCATAGTAACCTGTACATCCATGCATTCAAGAAACAGAAGGTGCGGAATTCTGATAGGACAGGGAAAGACTCCTGAAGAAGCCGTAAAGGAAGTAGGAATGGTTGTCGAAGGAATAAAAGCATGCAAGTCATACTTTGAACTCTCGGCAAAAATGGGAGTCGAAATGCCGATAACAGAAAGTATCCACAGGATACTCTTCATGGATGCGGATCCGGAAGAAACCGCACTGGATCTTATGACCCGCGACTTAAAGAGGGAATAGACATGCTCATGTATCTTCTTATCGCACTCCTTCTCTTTCTGAAATTCAGGAAAGAAAAAGAAAAGGAAAAAGAAAAAGGAAATGATAAGTCAGCTGATTCTGCCGACAGACAGGATACTTTAAGGCTCCTTAAATTTTCCATGGGATATTTTCTTCTTGCCGCTCTTTTTTCCCTCGCTGAAATAATTTCAGGCAGAAAATTCCACACTGGGGATATTGTACTTGTGGCACTAGGACTCCTTGTCCTCATATCCGTAATAATCAGGGATTTTACACTTAATCCTGAAGAAATAAGAGAGAAGGAAAAGGACAGGGAAAGGGAAGAGATACTGAATCTTCCAAGGCAGGAACTTACCGGCTTTCTTGAAAAAAAGAAAATAGATCCGGATGAATTTACAAAAGCAAAAAAAGAAGAAGAAAATAAACTGCTTCCGGGTGAAGAAGAAGAAATTCCGGGCAGAAAAACTACCGGGGAAGGGGGAAGGATTTGAAAAGGGGCATTTTAAAATACATCCTTATTTTACTTGTCGCCGTTTCCCTCGTTTCCGGCCTCATATACAATTCAAGGGTAAGGCAGGAACAGATTGCACAGGATATAGCTGTAAACCGGCAGAAGGTGAAGACACTTGAAGGACGGGATATTGCAAAGACCGAAGAACATTTAAGGAAAATAAGGAAGGAATATGGTATTAACAGGTCGGAAATTGATTCCATGAGCAACAAGAGATACTTTGAGGATTCGGTATTCATGGGTGATTCCCTCATGGAACCACTGTCCTTATACGACCACCTTCCTCCTTCCAATGTCATCGCAAAAATGGGGAGAAATACAACAACAGCTTCTGAAGATGTGCCCTTGCTTTCATCCGTGTCACCGGGCAGGATTTTCATGATGTACGGAATGAATGACCTTACGACAAAAGACTCCGCAGCTTCATTTAAAAAAAGCTACGAGGAACTCATTGCTGAAGTTCAGAAGACAAGGCCCGACGCAAAGATCATCCTCCTGTCAATCCTTCCTGTAACTCCTGCGGCAGCTTCAAACCAGCCGCAGCTGAAAGACGAAAGAATAGATGAATTCAATTCATCCATCAGGGAGATTGCAGAGGAGAAAGGTTTTATCTACATGGACGTACAGAAACTTGTGAGGGAAAACGACCTTTATGAACCCGACGGGATACATCTTAAATCTGAATTTTACACGAAGTTTTTAAACCACATCAAGACTGAATTCATGACAGAACTTTAAGGAGGGAAAATGAAAGCCAGGGGTAATATTATCATGTCACTCATTATGGTTGTTTCTGCATTCTGCTTCCTTATTTTTTCAGGAGTCATACATTTTAAACAGCCTGGTATGGATGATTTTAAAAATGCCGCAGTGAAGTACTACGACGAAGCCACGATGGTTCCGGGAGATCAGGTGAAACTCAGAAAAGCCTACGGCATAAACGCAAGGGACACCGAGGATTTTATCTACTATGCTCCAAAGAGCACCATGGATGCTTCAGAAATAATAATAATCAGGTTTCCTGATGAAAAGGGTGCTGAAAATGCAGCAGCCACGATAAAATCGAGAACCCTGAAATTAAGGGACCAGTTCAGAAACTACAAACCTGAACAGGCAGACCTTATAGACAATTCATACCTTAAGGTACAGGGAAAATATTTAATCTACATTTCCTCGGAAAAATCCAGGGAAGCCAGAGCCGACATAGAACAGATAATAAAGTAGGGAGGGAAAAAATGATATTCAACAGCATAAGTTACATATACCTTTTTCTTCCCCTCGCACTTTTATTCTATTACCTGACACCAATGAAGCTGAGAAACATATCCATGCTGATACTTTCTGTTTTATTCATAGCATGGGGAAATCCATCATCCCTCATTCTCATCTTCTTTTCATTTATTGTGAACTACCTTTTCACAATGATAATGGATGCGAGAAAGGAAAATGAAGCTGCAAGAAAATCAGTGATGATATTCTTAACTGTATTCAATGTCCTCATTCTGATGTCCTACAAATACCTGGGATTTATTGTCTCCAATGTAAATTTCATTTTGGGGACACATCTTTATACAGAAAAGTTATCCATTCCTCTGGGGCTGTCATTTTATACTTTCCAGATCCTTTCATACGTCTTCGACGTCTACAGAATGAATTTAAAGGCTGAAAGAAAGCCCGGGAATCTTCTTTTATACCTCATCATGTTCCCGCAGCTCGGTTCCGGGCCCATAATGAGGTACGGAGAAATTAAACCACAGTTATCCGACAGACTTATAAAATTCCAGGACATGGGAAGCGGTATGGAAAGGTTCATTGTGGGATTATTCAAGAAAGTCATCATTGCAGATTCACTGGGAACACTCTGGAATACAATAAAAACCCAGGATATATCCCATGTTTCCATGCTCTCGGCATGGACCGGAATCGCAGCATTCACTCTCTATATATACTTTGATTTTTCAGGTTATATGGATATGGCAATAGGAACCGCTGAACTTTTCGGTTTTAAACTTAAGGAAAACTTCAATTTTCCATATATCTCAAAATCAGTGTCAGAATTCTGGAGAAGGTGGCACATGACACTGGGAAGCTGGTTCCGTGATTATATCTATATACCCATGGGAGGATCAAGGAGCGGAAACCTCATTTTAAACACCATGACAGTCTGGTTTGTAACAGGATTATGGCACGGGGCATCATGGACATTCATCGTATGGGGAGTGTATTTTGGAATTCTCATTCTATCTGAGAAATACTTCACCGGAAGTTTTCTTGAAAGTGCACCGGGGATTGTCTCAGGGACCTACACCATGCTGGCGGTTATGATCGGATGGGTGATTTTTGCATCACCTGATTTAGCCTATGCCGGAAAATACTTAGGGGCTATGATAGGAAAGACTGGAATACTCTGGGATAAAGCAGGTGTCTACTATATCTATACCCACATCATTCTCTTTATACTCGGAGTCATAATGTCAGGTCCTTCAATATTCAGAAAGTTCATATCCTTGAGGGAATATCTGAATCCTTTGAGGAGAACGGTTCTTCTAGGCGGACTTTTCGCAATGCTTCTTCTTGCAACTGCATATCTACTGAACCAGGGTTTCTCACCCTCTATGTATATAGGATTCTAGGAGGGTAAAATGGATAAAAATAATTATGGGGATTCAAAGAGAGATAATTTTGGCGGGGACATGAAGACCAGAAGAAACAGAAGAAAAAAATCAGGTGATACTGAAAAGATAGTGATAACCGGAAGAAAGGAAGTAAGAGATTCAGAATATTCGAGGGAAAGAAGAAATGAAAAGAGGAAGAGAAAGGATGTGGCAGGAAGGACAACCTCCTATTTCCAGACCGTCCTTACAGTATTTCTTACCCTCATAATAGTAACGATGGCTGCCAATTTCATCTCAAAAGACAGGGATTTTTCCCAGGTTGAAAACAGGAAACTCAGGGAAAAGCCAAAGTTTACAGTAAGTGGATTCCTATCGGGAGAATATACCAAAAACCTTGGGACCTATTACGAAGATCAGTTCATAGGAAGAGATTCATTCATCGGATTAAAGGCTCTGTCTGAAAAATATACTCTGAGACAGGAAAACAATGGGGTATATATAAATGACAGTCAGTACCTCATACAGAAGTTCAGCCGCAATACTCCAGAAATGACACAGGAGAAGGCTTCAGCAATAAACAGGTTTGTAAAAGCCCATTTAAAGCGGAATACATCCATAATGCTGGTTCCCAACAAGGCAGAAGTTTTATCGGACAGACTTCCATTTGATGCACCCATCGAAAGCCAGGCTGAATATATCAAGGATTTTTATTCAGAACTTACCGTGGACATCAACAAGGTAAACCCGACAACGGTACTTAAGGAAAACAGATCATCCTATCTCTACTTCAGGACTGACCATCACTGGACACAGAAAGCTGCATACTTAGCTTCTTCCCAGTACCTGAAATCCATCGGTATGGAGCCCCTTCCTGAAGAAAACTATGAGATATTAAAAGTCGACAATACCTTTACAGGTACACTTGCCGCCCTTGCGGGAATGGTACCCGGTCAGAAGGACGACATCGATCTTTATGTTCCGAGGGAACCTGAGGACCTCATTGTAACGGTAACTGAAGAAAAGGCGAAGTTCACATCGTTTTACAGGACTGATAAATTAAGTGAAAGGGATAAATATCTCGTCTATTTAGGCGGAAACTATCCCGTTGTAAGAATAAACACATCCTCCAAAAACGACAGAAGACTCATGATAATAAAAGATTCCTATGCCAACAGCTTCGTACCGTTTTTAACCCCTCTCTTCAATGAAATAACAATGGTCGATTTAAGGTATTATTCAGGGGATGTCAATAAACTCGTCGACGACTACAATGTCTCAGATATCCTTATACTCTACAACGTCAACACCTTCAGCGATGATTCAAGTATACTGAACCTCACCGATTCCCTCGATAAGCCACAGGAAGAGAATCAGACGACGGATCAGTAGATTAACCAAAATTACTGAAACAGAAGCAATAAAACAGTTTATCCGGGATTAAAAACATGAGACTTACAGTGAGGGTTAAACCTCAGTAAGGGATAAATTTCAAATAAGAAAAATCTCATGAAAAGATAAAAAACAGAATAGTCAGGTTAAGGAGCATCACTTGTTATGCAAGGATGCTCCTGCCTTTTAGAATGGATTATAATAAATATGGCGGACTGTAAATCATGGGATTTGTCACTTAGGGATGGTATATTTGAATTGACAGGGTTTCCTGACAGGTTTAAAAAGCTGTGGCTCAAAAATCTGTTACATATGAAAAAATAATTATCATATTAAGGCAGAAAATGAGATCTGAGTCTTATAACCTGAGACTTATAACTTCAGGATGGATACGGAATAATACATTGAGAATAGTGTCATAATTGTAATAAGAGAAAAACAAGGAGTGTGGATGATGAAATTCTTTCATCTTGGGGATCTTCACATAGGGAAATACCTTATGGGTGAATCCCTTCTGGAAGACCAGGAATATATATTGGGAGAAATCGGAGACAGGGCAGAGGAATTAAGGCCTGACTTTATAATAATTGCAGGTGACATCTTCGACAGGTCCGTGCCCAGGGAGGATGCTGTAAAAATATACGGCGATCTCATTTCAAGACTTGTCCTTGAACTGAAAATCCCTGTTTATGCCATTTCCGGCAACCACGATTCTGCTTTAAGACTATCGGGAATGAATACCCTCCTCAAAAAGGCGGGATATCACATTGAAGGAACCCTTTCAAAACCACTTACCGTGGAATGTGCTGTAAAGGGTGATGAAAAAATTTCACTTTATTTTCTCCCGTTTAAAGAGGCTGAAGGTTTAAGGAACATGTTCCGTGCTGATAAAAACAATGAAGAGAGGATTTTAAAGGGTGACAGGATAACTGATTCAGAAGTGTATACATGGGCACTTAAAGAAGCGTGTGAGGATCCTGGTAAAAAGATCCTCATCGCCCACAATTACTTTACATACGGAGAAGAAGAGCCTGAAATTTCAGATTCTGAAAGGAGACTTTCCATAGGAGGGGAAGATCTCATCAGGTTATCCTGCCTTGCTGACTTTGACTATGTTGCACTGGGACACCTTCACAGACCCCAGAAAGTCGGGAAAGAATACATAAGATATGCAGGAAGTCCGCTTAAGTATTCACTGAGTGAAATCAACAACAGGAGCAGTTTTCCCTTTGTCACAGTAAATCCAACCGGTGAAACAGTAACTGAACTTATTCCACTCTCAACAAAAAGAGACATAAGAATTCTTGAGGGAAGTTTTGATGAACTTCTGTCTTCTTCTTTTACTGATAAAAAAGATGACTTCTTCCATATAATTTTAAATGACCCATTGAGAAGGGATGATGCCTATCTCTACCTTCAGAAAATTTACCCCCACATCATAAGACTTGAATATGCAAATGTTGCGGATGAAAGGGCGGAAAATCTAGATACCGGAGCATTGGAGTCCATGGATATCAAAAAACTCTTCACCGACTTTTTCTCAGAGAGAATGGGAAGAAGCCCCATTGCAAGGGAAAGTGAAATCATAGAAGAAATACTGAAGGAGGTTGAAGAGTAATGTTACCACTAAAACTTACAGTGGAAGGTTTTTTATCCTTCAGGGAAAATACTGTAATTGATTTTACAAAACTATATAAAGAATCCTTATACCTTGTCACCGGCCCTACAGGATCAGGCAAAACCAGTATTTTCGATGCCATATGCTATGCACTTTTCAAAAAAGCATCGGGGCAGGTGAGGGATCAGGCAAAGAGCATGAGATGTCATCTTTGTGGTGAAAAGGATCCTACTTTGGTTGAACTTGAATTTTCCCACAGAGGAAGGGAATATGTCGTAAGAAGACTTCAGAAGACACAGAAGGGACAGGAAAAATCATCCCTCTGGGAAAAAGGAAAAGAAACAGAAGTAATAGAAAAGGGAATAGACGCAGAAATTCAGAATATCCTGGGCATGAATTACGAACAGTTCAGAAAGATCGTTATGCTGCCCCAGGGAGAATTCAGAAACTTCCTTGTATCTGCACCAAGGGAAAAGGCAGAGATCCTCGGAAAGCTCTTCAGTACAGAGAAGTACGGAAGTGTAAGGGATATCATTTCAGAAAAATACTCTATCCTTAAAAAAGAAACTGATAAAAGACAGGATTCAATCGATGAAGCCAAAGCGATATCAGAGAATGCAAAAATACTTGCCAGCCCTTCTGAGATTTTAAAAGTCATGGAAGAAGAAAAGGAAGAAACAGGAAAGGCTCTTGAGGAAACAAATCAGAATATCAAAGAAAATGCCCTCCTTCTGACTTCCCTTAGTTCAGAAATGAATAAAATAATTGAAGACAACCAGAAGATCATTAAACTCAACTCAGTGAGGGAAGATTTTGAGGAGCTTAAAAAAGGAGAAGCCGAGGCTGAAGAAAAAAAGAAGCTGGCAGAACTCATAGCTTCCATAAAGCCCATTATTACCATAGAAAATTCTTTTAAAGAAGCAGAAGAAGCATTGAAGTCCGATGAAAATGCATTGAAAGAAACGGAAGAAAAAGCTTCCCTGACAGACAGGAAGATTAACGACATCCAGAATGATTTCGACAGCATTGAAGAAAAAAACAGGGAAAAAGATAGTGCACTTAAAGAATCTGACAGATTGAAGGCTGTCATAGAGGCACTGGATGAAATCACAAAGCTTAAAAAGTCTCTGGCTGAAATTATCGAGAACCGGGAGTCTTCAGAAAAAGAACTGGGAGAAGTTAAAAAATCTACAGAGAAGTACAGAAAATTAAACGATGAACTGTCAGAAAATTCATCCCTCATTTCAGCAGATGAATCCAAAATATCTGAACTTACAGAAAAAATTTCAGATTTAAGGGAAAAAGAATCCCTGACGGAAACAATCATCATTAAAACAGGGGAATATAAAAAAGAAAGCGAATTACAGAAAAAACTTGAAGAAATGATATCATCTTCAGAATCTGAAGTAGCTGATAAAGCTGAAGATTTGAAAACTTCAGAAAAGGAACTTCATTTAAGCGGAATAAATAAATTCAGGGAAGACCTCATACCGGGAGAACCATGCCCACTGTGCGGTAATCTCCACGACCCCCTGAACGAAGAATTTATAAAACTTTCAGAGAAAGAAATAAAAATAACTCCATCACAGGTTTCACAGCAGAAGGAATCTTTAAGACAATCAGAAAATATCCTTGCAAAACTAAGAAGTGACAGTGAAAATTCACTGAACAGAATTTCATCCCTTAAAAGAGAATGTGAAGACCTTATGGCTAGGGGAGAATTCAGCGAAGTACCCCTTAATGAAGATAAAAATTCAGTAACTGCTGAAAGAAGAAACCTTGAAGATATGAGGACTGAATTAAAAAAGGAAGTACTGCTTAAAAGGGAAAAACTTGTGGCTTTAAAAAACCAGAAGGAAATCCTCAGCAAAAAAATATCCGTTGCTGAAGAACTGGAAAAAAAGGTTTCATTGCTTAAGGAAAATGAAATAAGGACACAGTCATCCATTGAATCCCTAGAGAAAATATCTGAGGGAGAAAGCGACTCTGAAAGTCTTAAAATGAGAAGAAGTGAATTAACCAAAACAGCTTCAGGAATTACTGAATTCATCAGGGAAACAGAGGGAAAATTCAGAAATTATTCCATGGAAAAAACAAGACTAACTGAAAGACTTAAAAATCTTGCGGTATCCGTGGAGAAGAATAAAGAAGCATCCAAGAAGAAAAAGACCGAACTGGATACTTCCCTGGACTCCATCGGCATAGAGTACAGCGATTTCAACAGTATAAGAAAAGAAATTCCAAGGGAAAATTCACTGAATCATGAATACAGAGAATTCAGGGACAGGTTTACAGAAGCTTCCCAGACTCTGAAAATCCTCGGGGACCAGTGTAAAAACATAGAAATGAAGGATCCTGGAGAAACTGAAGAAAAAATCAGACAGTTTACAGAGAAAAAGGGAATACTTGAAGATAAGAAAAGTGAGCTCCTGATAAAGCATTCGAGACTTTCAGATGCAGCCGGGAAGATAAAGGAATCAGCTGAATTCCTGA
>JBDHVQ010000016.1:0-17917 GCA_039809845.1 Clostridiaceae bacterium
TGTTATGTTATGTATCTGCGGCATTTTTAAACCTGCCGATATTTCTTATTTTACTGTACCTTCTTTTCAGAAGCTCTTCCGCGGTAAGACTTTTAAGTTCCTTTATCCTTATGGCAAGGCTTTCCCTCATTTCACTTATCATGGCGGCTTCCCCGTCGAGGTCATCGAATATCCTTGAACAGACACCGAATTCCATGAGGTTTTCAGGGAGTATCTTAAGGCTTTCCGCCGCTTCGTCTATCTTTGAAGGGTCCTTATATAATATGCTGGCACATCCTTCCGGGCTTATCACTGAATAGAATGAATTTCTTATCATCCAGAGTTCATCCCCTGCACCCAATGCCAGTGCCCCGCCTGATCCCCCTTCTCCTATAACTATGGAAATCATGGGAACTTCAAGTGATGATGATTCAAGAAGGCATCTTGCTATGGCTTCACCCTGGCCTCTCATTTCAGCTTCGGCGCTGCAGAATGCACCTGAAGTATCTATAAAGGATATTACAGGTCTTCTGAATTTTTCAGCAGCCCTCATCTGTCTCAATGCCTTTCTGTATCCTTCAGGATGGGATGACCCAAAGTTCCTCTTTATCCTTTTTTCTGTGGTGTCTCCCCTTTCCTGGGCTATGACTGTGACGGGCATACCGTTTAATCTTGCAATCCCCGTTACCATGGCAGGATCATCCCCGAAGGTGCGGTCCCCGTGAAGTTCCATGAAGTCACTGAAAATGGATGTCACGTAATGCTGCGCCGTGGGTCTTTCCGGATCCCTTGCTTTTTTTATTCTGTCTCTTGTACTCATTTACTCATCTCCGTGGATACTAAGCATCCTTCTTATATATCCTTTTAAGTATCTTCTCGATACTATACTGTCTATAAACCCGTGGCTCAGTATGTTTTCCGCCTTCTGAAAACCTTCCGGAAGTTTTTTCTTTATGGTGTCTTCTATTACCCTCGGGCCTGCAAAACCCACAAGTGCTCCGGGTTCAGCCGTTATGACATCGCCTTCCATGGCAAAGGAAGCTGTGACACCCCCTGTTGTCGGGTCTGTAAGGACCGAAAGGTAGAAAAGTCCTTTCAGTGAATGTCTCCTTACCGCGGCGGAAACCTTTGCCATCTGCATGAGGGAAGTTATACCCTCCTGCATCCTCGCTCCTCCTGATGCTGAAAAGCCGACCACAGGAAGATTTTTTTCCTCTGCAAGTTCAAAAAGTGAAGTGATTTTCTCTCCCACCACAGATCCCATGGATCCCATCATAAAATCAGGATTCATGATGAATATCGCTGCAGGTATTCCAGATATTGTACAGGTTCCTGTTATGACGGCTTCCTTTTCACCTGTGACTTTCTCAGCTTTTGAAAGCTTCTCTTTGTATCCCGGAAAATTCAGAAAATCGATGGATTCAAGATCTGCATTTGTCTCAAGAAAGCTTCCTTCATCTGCAAATATGGAAAGTCTCTTCCTTGCATTTATCCTCATGTGATATCCGCAGTCGGGACACACGTAGTCAGTTTCTGAAAATTTCTTTTCCGTAAGTGACAGGTGACACTCCGGGCATTTAATAAACTGATCCGATGGTACATCCTTTCTCCTGGTAATCAGTCTTCCCTGGTTTTCGAGCATATTTATTGATTTTTTTATTACGGTTTTAAGATTCATAATTTTTCAAGATCCCCCGTTTTGAAGGTTCCGCTTCTGAATTTATCTGAATTCATGATTTTGATTTCAAAATCCGCAGATGTCTTTATCCCTTCAGTTACAAGTTCACCGAGGGCGGACTTCATCTTTCTTATAGCGTCTTCCCTCGTCTTTTCCCATACTATGAGCTTTCCTATCATGGAATCGTAGTAGGGAGAAACTTCGGCACCTGAATAAAGGTAGGTATCAAATCTAACCGAGGGACCTCCGGGTACCATGAGAAGACTTAGTTTTCCGCTCTGGGCAAGGTATCCTCTTTCAGGGTCTTCTGCAAGGATCCTGCATTCAATTGCATGGCCGGAAGTCTTTTCTTCTGCAGTCAGGTGTACTCCCGACGCTATCCTTATCTGCCATTTGACAAGATCTGTACCCGTTACCATTTCAGTAACCGTGTGTTCAACCTGAAGTCTTGTATTCATCTCCATGAAGTAGAAGTTTTCGTCTTCGTCCATCAGGAATTCAAGGGTTCCCGCCCCTTCGTATCCTAAACCTTCCATGGCTTTTCTTGAAATCTCAGTTATCTGTCTTCTTTTTTCATCAGAGAGCATTATGCAGGGAGATTCTTCGATGAGCTTCTGGTTACGCCTCTGGACAGAGCAGTCCCTTTCCCCTAAAACCAGTACTTCTCCGTACTGATCACAGAGGACCTGGACTTCCACGTGTTTGACATCAGTAAGGTACTTCTCGATGTAGAGTGTCCCGTTCTTGAATGACTGGAGGCTCTCCTGCCTGGCGGATTTCCATGCACCTTCCATTTCCTCAGGAGAAGTGACAAGCTTTATACCCTTTCCCCCGCCCCCTGCTGCAGCTTTGAGAAGTACAGGATAACCGGCTTTTTCCGCCGCATCCATCGCTTCATCAAGTGTCCCTATACTTTCAGCCCCCGGGATTACAGGGACTCCGAGGGACTTCATGATTCTTCTGGCCTCTTCCTTGTTTCCCATCTTTTCGATAAGATCTGCCGAGGGTCCTATGAACACAAGTCCCTCGGAAGTTACCTTCCTTGCAAAGGATGGATTTTCTGAGAGCATTCCGTAGCCCGGGTGGATTGCGCTGCATCCGGTCATCTGGGCTACCGTGATGATGGTCTCTTCCTTAAGGTAGCTGTCGCCGAGTTTCGGGCCGCCAATACAGTAAGCTTCATCGGCCATCATGACATGGAGTGATTCCCTGTCTGCAGATGAATACACAGCCACAGTTTCTATCCCCATCTCCCTGCAGGCTCTTATTATTCTTACTGCAATCTCTCCCCTGTTTGCGATGAGGATTCTGTTAATCATCTTCTTTCACCAGCGCAAAGGAGATTTCCCCTGAACATACTGTCTTTCCTGAAACTTCAATTTCTGATTCCGCAAAATAAAAGGGTTTTCTGGATTTAACGATCCTGCTCTTTATGATAAGTTCGTCTCCAGGTCTTACTATCCCTTTGAATTTAAGATTCTTTATCCCTGTAAAAAGAGGGAGGAAACCTTCACCGGCATCCGATGCTATTATAACCGCACATGACTGCGCCATTATCTCAGCCTGGATTACCCCAGGGACAACGGGATTACCAGGAAAATGGCCTTTTAAAAAAAATTCATCTCCCGTAACCTGGTATCTTCCTTCAGAAGACGCATCCCCTGTCTTTTCACAGGAATCGAGGAGCAGCATTGGTTCCCTGTGGGGCATTATATTTTTAAGCTCTTCCCTGTTCATCTTCTTCCACCTCAAATACTCTTTCGGAGAATTCAACTATGACTCCGTCGTCCTTTAATATTCCCTTTATCTTAAACTCCCTGTCTGCCCTTACTTCATTCATTATCTTCATGGTTTCCACTATGAAGAGCACATCGCCTTTTTTAACACTGTCCCCTGCCTTGACATATGGTTTTGAGTCAGGCTCTGGCCTTGAATAAAAGATTCCGGCAAGGGGAGATACAAAGAAATTCCCTTCTTCAGCCTTAATATCCGGGTGTATTTCCCTTTCTTTATGGGATATACCCTCATCTGACATCATGTGATTCCTTAAAGGGCGGTCATTTCCCTCTCCAGTATATATGATTTCCTTTGCAGGCTCTTTTTTAAGTGTAAGGGATTCCTCACCGTCGCTGTAGGAAACTTCTGTAAGGGAATAATTTTTTAAAAGCTGCGCTAGCTTTTCTGCCTTTTCCATTATTTCACCTTCTTTATAAGTATTACGGCATTGTGTCCGCCGAATCCGAAGGAAGATGAAAGGGACCAGTCAGTTTCCTTATGTACAGCATTATCGGGTGTATAGTTAAGGTCTAATTCCTCATCGGGGGTAAGATAGTTTATCGTAGGGGGGATAAAGTCATCCTTTACCGAAAGGACTGATGCCACCGCCTCACATGCCCCGGCAGCTCCAAGCATATGTCCTGTCATGGATTTTATGGAGCTTATATTAATATCGTATGCTTTATCTCCGAAAACTTCCTTAACAGCCTTTGTCTCCATGAGGTCGTTTAATTTTGTAGAGGTTCCGTGGGCATTATACCAGAGCTTTTCAGGATCAACCCCTTCACAGAGAGCTTCCCTCATTGCCCTTACAGCACCCTCACCTTCGGGATCCGGTGCAGTTATATGGTACGCATCACAGGTATTTCCATATCCTGCAATTTCTGCATATATATGGGCTCCTCTTTTTACCGCGGATTCATATTCTTCAAGAAGAAGAACCGCAGCTCCCTCACCCATTACAAACCCGGTCCTTTCCTTTGAGAAGGGAACCGATGCCCTGTCAGGATTTTCTTCCTGTGAAAGAGCTGTGAGATTGGTAAATCCTGCTATTGTAAGGGGAGTAATTGCAGCTTCTGTTCCCCCTGCAAGGATAGCATCGCTGTATCCGTCCTTGATATTCCTGTAAGCTTCACCTATTGCATTGGTTGAAGTTGCACATGCTGTTACTATGGGCAGGGTAGGGCCTTTGAGGCCGAATTTCATTGCTATTATCCCTGAAGCCATATTTGAAATCATGGAAGGAATAAAAAACGGTGAGACTCTTGATGGTCCCTTTACCCTCATGGTTTCAGTGGAATCGGAAAATACGTTGATTCCCCCGATACCTGATCCTACATAAACTCCGATCCTGTTCCTGTCAGCATCTGAATCAAGTATCCCTGAATCCTCAACTGCTTCCTTTGCAGCCTTCAGCGCATAGAGAGTAAATGTGTCGTATCTTCTTATGTCCTTTTTTTCCACAACACTTAAAGGATCGAAGTTTTTAACCTTTGCAGATACTTTTACCTTTAAACTGTCAGTCGGAAAGTCAGTTATCGTTTCTATCCCGTTTCTGCCTTCAAGGAGACTTTCCTTAAATTCCTCAACAGAATTTCCTATGGGTGAAACTATACCCATTCCGGTGACTACAACTCTTCTCATATCACAAGCCCTCCGTCGCAGACTATGACCTGTCCTGTTATATAGGAAGCCCCGTCGCCTGCAAGGAATAAAATAAGATCTGATATGTCACTTACATTCCCTGCCCTTTTCATCGGTATTTTTGATAAAATATTTTCCCTCGCTTTTTCCGAGAGTTTATCAGTCATATCGGTTTCTATGAACCCCGGTGCCACGGCATTTACTGTTACATTCCTGCCTGCAAGTTCCCTTGCGGCAGATTTTGTCATTCCTATTACCCCTGCCTTGCTGGCTGAATAGTTCACCTGTCCTGCATTGCCTGAAACACCGGCAATTGAAGAGAGGTTTATTATCCTTCCGTATCTTTTTCCCATCATGGGTTTGAATACGTGTTTCATCATATTGAATGTGCCCTTTAAATTGACATCGATGACATCATCAAAATCCTTTTCCTTCATGGATAAAAGGAGAGAATCCTTTGTAATTCCGGCACAGTTGACAAGAATATCAATTTTTCCGGATTCTTCAAGTATCTTTTCCACAGCTTTGCCCGTATCTTCAAAGCTTCTGACATCACATACGATATCTTTTACGCCTTCAAGGCCTTCCATTTCACTGACCCTTGTCTTTCCGCTGTGCAGCGCATAGACAGTAGCCCCTTTACTATAAAAATCCTTTACGGCGGCAAGGCCGATTCCCCTGGAACCTCCTGTCACCACCACTACTTTATCTTCAAACATCGATTCACTTCCTCAGTTCTTCATTTTTAGTCAAGTCTATTTCAATAAGTAATTCAGACACCTTCCGGTTCATTCAGGCACTTTCCAGCACTTTTCACTGCTTTCCAGTACTTTTAATACTTAAAACACTTTTCAGGTGAGTAATAATTCCATATTCTTTTAGTTATCAATATCCCAAAACCCAATCTATACAACAGTTGTCGTAATTAAAGATTAAAAAGAGCCTCTTTTACCTTTAAGGCATCTTCCGGAGAGGACACGGTGAATATCTTCACACAGTCGCCAAGTATTCTTTTGATCAGTGAAACCATGGTCTTTCCGTATCCCACTTCAATAAATACATTTACCCCCAGTCTTTTTAGATTTTCCGCCATTTTTGTAAACTGAACTGGATTTTTCACCTGGGAGGATATAAGTTCCCTGATTTCTTCATCATCTGCAGGATAAACATCCCCTGTGACATTGCTTAAAGGTGTGTATACTGCTTCCCTAAGTTTTACATTTTCAAGGTAATCCTTAAGCTTCCTTTCAGTATTTTCCATATATTCAGAATGGAATGCTCCCTTTACTCCGAGTTTTATGGGTTTTGCCCCGAGACTTTTAAGTTCTCCGGCAGCTTTTTCTGTATTTTCACGTTCGCCGCTTATTACTGTCTGGAGAGGTGAATTGTAGTTTACAGGCCACACGTTTTTATATGCAGAGGTTATTTCCTCAACCTTTTCTGCCGGCAGTCCGTTTACTGCATACATGACCCCGTCGTGGGTTCTGCAGTCTTCCTTCATGGACTCTGTCCTTATATCAAGGAGTTCAAAGCCTTCTTTTTCTGAAAGAATTCCGGAAATTATAAGTGCTGATATTTCACCGAGGGAAAATCCTGCAAGGTAATGAGGCTTTATTCCCCCCTTTATAAGTTCCAGGGCGGATGCTGTGCTTACTGATGATATGGCTTTTGCCGCCTCTTCATCTATTTTTTCTTTCCCTGAAGTCAATATTTCCCTTATTCCCGGGATAAAACTTTCAATGTGGCGGAATGAGTCAGTATTTATTATTCCTTCTCCCATTCCTTCCTTCTGGCTTCCCTGTCCCGGGAATAAAAATGCTATTTTAGGTTCCACGACTTCACCTTATTGAGTTCCTTACCGAGGGATTCCATCATGTCATCTATGATTTCCTTAGTAGTCTCTTCTTTGTTTACAAGTCCTGCTATGATTCCCGCCATATAACAGCCCTTTTCAGGATCCCCTTCCTTTACTGCACGTCTTAATGCACCGCTTCCGAAGGCTTCGATTTCTTCAAGGGTCTTGGTATCATCATCTTCAATCTTTTTGAATTCCCTTGAAAATGGGCTTTTTAGTGACCTTACAGGGTGTCCTGTCTTTTCTCCTGTGACTATAGTATCCCTGTCACCGGCCTTTATAACTCTCATCCTGTATTCAGGGCTTATTGTATTGTCGGTGCTCGATAAAAACCTCGTTCCCATCTGTATTCCTTCTGCACCGAGAGTTAATGCTGCAAGAAATCCCCTGCCGTCGGCAATTCCGCCTGCCGCTATTATGGGAATTGAAATCTTGTCACTCAGCATCGGTATAAGGGTCATAGTAGTAAGAGGTCCTATGTGTCCCCCTGCTTCAAGTCCTTCGGCAATTACAGCACATGCCCCGTTCTTCTCCATCATTTTGCCCAGGGCAACTGAAGCAACTACCGGGATTACCTTTATGCCCGCATCGTTCCACTTCTTCATGTACTTTGAAGGATTTCCAGCTCCCGTTGTGACAACAGGAACCTTTTCTTCAATGACAACATCTGAAACTTCCTCTGCAAATGGGCTCATGAGCATAATATTGACAGCAAAGGGCCTGTCGGTCTTTTCACGGAGCTTTCTTATTTCAGCCCTTAGCTGTTCTGCATTTGAATTCATTCCGGCAATGGTTCCAAGCCCCCCGGCTTCACTGACAGAAGCTGCAAGGGCCGCATCGGCAACCCATGCCATTCCCCCCTGGAATATGGGATATTTTATCCCGAGCATCTCACATAATCTGTTATTCATTTTTACCTTCCAGTTCATTCACAACATCTCTTACTGTCTTTAAATCTTCATTCATTTCAACTGTAATTCCCATCTCTTCCTCAATCTGCATGACAAGTTCCACCATGTCGAGGGAATCCAATCCGAGTTCTTCAAATTCAGTATCCATTGTCACTTCTTCTTCTTTAAGGTCCTTGAATTCACATATTACTTTTCTTACTTTTTCAAACATATCCATTTCACTTTTCTCCTCTTGTTCCTGGTCTTTTAATTTTAAAATGTATATTTCAGATTCCCGTGTTTACTGCAATAATTACTTGATCACTTACTTACTAAGATATTTATTTCCTTGATTATTTTCTTAGTACTTAATTATTTGCCTATACTTGCTGGTTTATTTATTCTGAGCTGTTGGTTTTCTGTCTTCTTTTGTCCATTCGAGGACAATGCCGCCTGAAGTCATTCCGGCACCAAAGGAAACGAGTGCTATCTTCATTCCCTTTTTAAGTTTTCCGTCCCTGTTAAGATCATCCAGGGCGCTGGGTATGGTACCAGATGAAGTATTTCCCCTTCCCGCTATTGTGCAGACTGTCTTATCGGGATCAATCCCGATTTTCTGTGCTGCACTCTCTAGAATCCTTATGTTTGCCTGGTGGGGTATGAGGTAGTCAATATCGGAAGGTTCAAGATGTGCCTTTTCAAGGCATATTTCAACTTCCTCGGCCATCTGTCCCACGGCATATCTGTATACTTCCTTACCCTGCATAGTCACACGGGGTGACGATTCCCTCAGTATATACAGTGGATCTATTGCAGGGGAAGAGGAGAAATTTGAAGACAGAAGTCCGTTTCCTTTTTTTAATACACAGGCTCCTCCGCCGTCACCGAATAAAACTGCAGTGGATCTGTCTGAATAGTCGAGGTATCTCGACATGAAATCCATCCCGAGGACCAGGATATATCCTTCTTTTCCGCCGCTGTAAATATTTCCAGCCATATCAAGGGCATAGAGAAATCCTGCACAGGCTGCATTGAGGTCAAATCCCGGACAGCTGATACCGAGATCCAGTGCAAGGACCGATGCCGCTGAGGGTGTAAAATAATCCCCTCCCAGAGTTGCAAAGATGATATAGCTTATGAGGGATTTGTCTATCCCCGCATCTTCTATTGCATTTTCGGCAGCCTTTAAGGCTATCTGCCTCATTGTCTCCCCGTCCGCCTTTCTCCTTTCCCTTATTCCGGTTCTTTTTACTATCCATTCATCGCTGGTATCCATGATTTCCTCCAGCATCCGGTTTGTTACAATTCCTTCAGGCTCAGCCTTTCCGGTTCCTACAATTTCAAAGCTCATAATTTTTCCTTTTCCTTCCGGATATATTCCTTAAGACTCGATGATACCTTCTCAAGGGATTTTGTAATGGTGGTTATTTCTTCTTCTGAGAGATCCTGTGTCATGGCCCTTAATATCCTTACATGGAAAAAATGGTGGGCCTTTATGACTTTAACACCTTCCCTTGTAAGATCCAGGGTTACCCCCCTGAGATCCTTTAGGTTACGGCTTTTTACTATGTATCCCCTTGCCACCATCCTCTGTACTCTCACTGTAACTGTCGCAGTGGTAAGGTTTAACTGGGATGCGAGTCTTTTTATGCTTATTCCACGCTCCCTGTAAATTCTGTCCATGAGGTGGATTTCCCCGATGGAAATATTCAGTTTATATTTCTCACTGGTTATCCTTTCCAGTTCTCCTATGTACTCATAAACCTCCACAGTTGCACTGTTAAGATCCTCATAGTATTGTTTCATGACTTTCTCCTGTATATTAATTAGACATACTAATTATATTTTTTATGCAAATCATGTCAATAGAATCGGAACTTCTTAGACTATAATTGAATAGTGTCTATTATTACCTGTCACCTTTAACATAGATTTTGGTTGACAGTAATCCGTTTCTTAATTTATTCTTGGATAGGTGATTAAAAATGTTGAAAGATAAAATAATGAGAATATTGTCTTCGGGAGAATTTCTCTCCGGAGAAAAAATGGCTTTATCCCTGGGTGTTTCAAGAAATGCCGTATGGAAGGCAGTGAATTCTTTAAGAGAAGAGGGTTATCCTGTGGAATCCATTAAGGGTAAGGGATATCATCTCAAAGACACACACAGAATTTTCAAAAAGAGCGGCATTTCATGGTATTCAGGATTTCCCGAGGAAAATATTGTGATACTAAAGGAAATTCCGGGAACCAATGACTGGGTAAGAGATAACTTTTTTGAACTTCCCTCTCCTGCGGTGGTGATAACCCAGTCACAGACAAAGGGACGGGGAAGATTCGGGAGAAGTTTCTTCTCACCGGATGGTCAGGGAATCTACATGTCCCTTTTCTTCAGGGAACCCAAAATTGAAATGAGGGAACTGATTACAGTCTATGCAGCCCTTGCAGCCGCCGATACTTTAAGGGAACTGGGAATACATGCAGAGATCAAATGGGTGAATGACATCTATATAGGAGGTAAAAAGGCAGGAGGGATACTTACAGAGGCTGAACTGAACCTCGATTATCAGAATATCAGCTATTTAACCTGCGGCATTGGGTTAAATGTCTACACCAGAGAGTTCCCCGGAGAACTTAAGGACAAAGCTACATCACTTTTTCTTTCCGACGGAAGAGAACCTGACATCAATCTTCTCGCAGGACGCCTGGCAGGAAAAATAAGGGAATACACTGAATTGCTCTCACACGATAATTTCAGTGAAGAATTACACAGGGAATTCATGGAAAGGTACAATTCCATGCTCCTTTTCAAAGGGGAAGAGGTGCTTTTCAGAAGTTCAGCAGGTGAAGAAAAAGGTATTGTAAGAGGAACTGACAAAGATGGAAGTCTCATACTTGAAAAAGAAGACGGAAAAAAGATCAGTCTGAGAAGCGGAGAATTCTCCGCAGTAATGGAAAAGTAATGTATAAGAAAGTCACTGTACTTAAAAGATAAACTTAAGATACGATAAAAAAATACATCAATATTATACAGCAGAGGAAGAAATTAAAATGGTGAGAGAAAATTATCCTGAAAACAGCAGAACCACGAAACTCGTACTGTCAGGTATATTCCTGACTTTGATAATAGCCGGTGCTTTTATTAAAATACCCCTGGGGCTTGTACCTGTAACCCTTCAGTTTGCCATGGTACTCTTAACCGCCACATTTTCAGGAGGAAGAAGGGGAGCATTCATAGTTGCAGCATATCTTCTCATGGGACTTACAGTAATTCCGGTATTTTCCCAGGGAGGAGGCCCAAGTTATATCTTCAACCCCACATTCGGATATCTCATAGGTATGCTGGTCTGTGCCTGGGTCACAGGAACACTTAAGGAAAGAGCCCCGGAAATCACATTTTCCCGTTCCCTTATTATAAATACTTTCGGTATGCTGATTGTATATTCACTGGGTGTAATCTACATGTACTTTATACTCAATTTCTATATGGGAAAAACAACAGCAATATCACCCCTTATAGTAAAGGGAGCTCTTCTTTTCATACCCACTGATTTTTTCTGGTGCGTCGTTGTTGCCGTCGCAGAAGTCAGGATGAAAAACATCGTGAAAATCATGAGGAGCAGATTATAAAAATATTATACCTGAAGGAATAAGTCATGTAAGTCAAAAAGGAAACCCTTTGTAACATGGGTTTCCTTTTTTATTGTGCTTTATTCTTTTGCGATGATTGTCTTTTATTCCATTGCAAGGATTTCAGCTTTTAAAATGAATTCCTTGTCGAGCATTATCTTCATGAGGTCTTTGATATCCACTACCATTTCAGAGATATCCGCGGTCAGGGTACAGAAAGCCGCATCGTTTATGGGAACACCCTGGTTAATGGTCAGGATGTTGGCTTTGTTCTGTGCCATAAGATCAAGTACTCCTGAAAGAGAACCGGGCTTGTGGTCTACAAGTACTGTTATGGATGCTTTCCTTCCCTTGCTCATTTCAGATAAAAGAAATACGTTGTCCTTGTATTTGTAGAATACAGAACGGGATATTCCTACCCTTTTGACACCTTCAGTGATGTCTTTTACCTTCTTTGTGGCAAGCAGCATCTTGACTTCAATTATTTTACCGAATATATCGGGAAGCACACTGCCGTTTACTATAAAGAACTGGTCTTTCATAGTTTATTTTACCTTTCTTCAGAAGAGAGTTTTACTTTCAGTTTTTCGAGCATGTCAGCCGTCATCTTCGGCAGGTCATATTCGTAACTGAATCCCCATTCTTCCCTTGCTGCATCAGTATTCAGGGAATCAGGCCAGGAGTCTGCAATTTTCTGTCTCACAGGATCCACATTGTAGTCCATTGTAAATTCAGGGATATGTTTTTTGATTTCCGCTGCAATTTCTTCAGGATCAAAGCTCATGGCTGATATGTTGAAGGCATTCCTGTGCTTTAACTTTGAAGGATCTGCCTCCATGAGTTTTACTATGGCATTCAGTGCATCGGGCATGTACATCATGTCCATCTTCGTACCTTCTGCAATGTATGATGTGTATTTTTTATTCTTTATGGCTTCGTAGAATATATCCACAGCATAGTCAGTTGTTCCGCCACCCGGAGGGGCAACGTTTGATATAAGACCCGGGAATCTCACTCCCCTTGTGTCTACGCCGAATTTTGTAAAGTAATAGTCGCAGAGAAGTTCCCCTGATACCTTTGTAACACCGTACATTGTCTGGGGTCTCTGGATTGTATCCTGGGGTGTGTTGTCACGGGGGGTATTGGGTCCGAATGCTCCTATTGAGGAAGGTGTGAAGAATGAAAGTCCTTCTTCCCTTGCAACTTCAAGTGCATTTACAAGTCCGCCCATGTTGATGTCCCATGCAAGTTGTGGCTTTGCCTCTGCAACTGCAGATAAAAGGGCTGCAAGGTGCATTATTGTATCAGGTTTGTGTTTTCTTACAACTGCCCTGAAAGTTTCCCTGTCTGTCACATCGAGGATCTCAAATGGTCCCCCGGTGCAGGCTTCGTTGTCTTCAAGAAACCTTATGTCAGTTGCTATGACATTGTCCGCACCGTATATCTTTCTTAAGTGCGTGACA
Source organism: Clostridiaceae bacterium (assembly GCA_039809845.1). Classification (GTDB taxonomy): domain Bacteria; phylum Bacillota; class Clostridia; order Clostridiales; family Clostridiaceae; genus JG1575. The sequence goes on from JBDHVQ010000016.1 coordinate 12,913, forward strand.
AGTTCAGATCCGATCTGTCCCAATGATCCTGTAATAAGTATCTTTTTCATTTTAAATCTTCCCGACCTTTTCTTTATATATTTATATTATTTCCAGTTCTTTTCCGACCTTTTCAAATACCTTTATCGCTTCATCTAGCATTTCCCTTGTATGTGCAGCTGTAGGCATACACCTTACCCTTCCTGTACCAAGGGGAACCGTCGGGAATACAATGGATTTGCAGTAGACACCTTCTTCAAAGAGTCTCTTTGAGAATTCCTGTGTCTTTTTCTCATCGCCTATTATACATGGTGTGATAGGAGTTTCTGAATGTCCGATGTCAAATCCGAGTTTTTTCAGACCTTCCTTCAGGTAGTTTCCGTTTTCCCAGAGCTTTCTGTTAAGCTCATCGGATTCCATCATTACTGTGATGGCTTCCTTAGCGGCAGCGGCAGCTCCAGGAGTGAGTGATGTGGAGAAGAGGAACGGCCTTGCCCTTACCTTTAACCAGTCTATGAGGTTCTTTTTGCCTGCAACATAACCTCCTACAACACCTATTGCTTTACTTAAAGTTCCCATCTGGAAATCAATCTTGTCTGAAAGGCCGAAGTGGTGTACAGTACCTGCACCCTTACCCATGACACCTGAACCGTGTGCATCATCGACATATGTTATTAGGTCAAATTCTTCAGCTACCTTTACAGCACCCGGAAGATCCGCTACGTCTCCGTCCATGGAGAACACTCCGTCGGTGATGTACATTATCTTGTTATAGAGACCGGATTCTCTGGCTTCCTTAGCCTTGGCCCTTAAATCTTCCATGTCCTGGTGTTTGACCCTTATGATTTTTGCACCTGAAAGCCTGCAGCCATCAATTATGGATGCGTGATTCAATTCATCGGAAAGTATGGCGTCTTTCTTATCCATTACAGCAGAAATCGCACCCATGTTGCAGTTGAATCCCGACTGGAATGCAATTGCAGCTTCGGTGTGCTTGAATTCAGCTATTTTTTCTTCAAGTTCCTTATGGATCTTCAGTGTTCCGTTGATGGTTCTTACGGCTCCAGCGCCCACACCGTATTTATCGGTTGAAGCCTTGTCGGCCTTTTTAAGCCTATCATCGGTGGCAAATCCAAGGTAGTTGTTGGAAGAAAGGTTGATAAGCTTTTTTCCGTCCACTGTTATTTCAGGGCCGTTGGGTCCGTCAAGAACGTTGATTTCATTGTACAGTCCCCTGGACTTTAAATCTTCAAGGTTTTCATCAAGGAATTTTTCCAGTGCCTTACTCATTACATCATCCTCCTCAAATGTCCGCTTAGAATTTACAAATGCGGTTTTTTGTATTTAAACTATATTTATTATAACAAATGAAATGGATTTCAACCATAATTTACAGGTAATCCATTCAATTTTGTGAATATCGTAAAGACAAGTATAATTGTATGGAATACAGACAATATTTATTCCGTTTTAGAATAAATAAAGCGGAAAATGGACACAGTACATGCACATATGTATATGGATAAATACTGCCTCCTGACTTTCCGGAATATATATTTTTAATATTTCTTTGTCACTTGCATTTTTAACAGGCCGGGTATATTATAGGGAAGACAAAAAATCAGGAAACGGAGGTATTTCAGGATGAATGTCAGAGAACTTATGGAATATGTAGAATCAGAATATATCATTATAAATAACACACCCTGTGAACTATGCGGGGGAACCTATATAACAGAAGGGAACGGTTTCAATTTTGAAAACGGAGTACCCACCAACGTAACCCAGTGCGTATGCGAGCAGTGCGGCAACAGGAAGGAATTCTCCTTCATGGCACCTTTTTCAGGACCAAATTCAGGCGATGTCAAAAAGGAACTCAATTAAGAGGAAATAACACCCAATAAATCAAATACTCATTTCAGACAAAAAACCCTGCATTGAACCTGCAGGGTTTTTTTACAAGCCTTAATATATGTCCGTAGAACTTATCTGATAATACCGAATTCATAGCCCCTGTCCCTGAAGTAATCTATTACTTCATGAAGTCCATCTACGGTACATTCATTCCAGGAAGGATCGTGCATAAGTACAACTTCAACCTTTCTTTCGGGAAAATAACTCATGATATGCTCCATCATGCCGACAAGTCCTTCAGGACTCCTGTCGTCGTTACCGGAATCCGCATCTCCTGTCATGGTTGTCCAGTCTATACTTTCAGCTCCCCATTCCTTTACTGCCCTTCTGGCTTCATCCATATTGTCCCAGCTCTTTGACCCGCCGGGGAACCGCATGACTGAAGTATCAAATCCGGGGACAATATCCCTTATGATTTCTATTGAGTTTTTAAGATCTTCCAGGATAAATGGTATATCAGCGCTGCCATCCGGATAGAGAAGATCATAGTCGTGGCAGTTGGAGTGGAGTCCTATAGAATTGCCTTCATTTATTGTCCTTATAACCACTTCCTTCTCATCCTCAAGACTGTATCTTGTATAGTAGAAAAAAGTTGCATTTATTCCGTTTTCCTTAAGGATATCCAGAACCTTTGGTGTATTGTTGAGTGAAGGTCCGTCATCGAAGGTAAGAAATACTATTTTTCCGGGAGCTTCCTCTTCACCATAAACCCATTTTTTAATCTGGGAAGCTGAATACTCATTCCTGGGATTCACTTCAGAGGCTGTTTCTTCCATAACTTCGGATCCAGTCATTTTTTCACCTTCAGGATTTTCAGAGGTTATTTCTGTTTCAGGACCGTCTGATGTTTCTTCTCCCTGTGATGAATTTCCATCTGATAAAGGCTGAGTCAGTGTATCGGATTCCACAGCAGACTGCCCCGAAAACTGCCCTGCATCTGAAAAATAAACGGATAAAATGAGAGCTGCGATAATAAGAATGACTGCAGTTCCTGAAAGTGCGTATATCAGTAATTGGGGGTTTTTATCCATTATTTATTCTCCTTAAACTTTTCTATTACCATGATATACCCTCAATTATTAAAATTACGTTACAATCTCGTTACACTGTGTTTATTAAACTCCTGTCTATTAATATATTACTGTTTATCCCAACGGTTAAACAGATTGGCTCCCTTCATTTAACATAACATTAACATTAACCATGATTTATTTTATATCAGTTAATTTTATGCCATTATATGCTTATGCAATTATTTCTGGCTGACTGTTATTTTTTAATGCCCGTTTCTCTTTGATATGCGTTCTGTCACAGAAAGGATAAATTTGTTCCTGAATCTGTCACTGAAAGACGGGAAGATTTACTGTATGGGAATATAAAAAGAAGCAGCTGCATAATGAAAGATTATTTCTGCAGCTGCTTCTTTTTATTGTCTTCTATCCGGTTTATATTTCTGGTCTTTCTTTTTTTAATCCACTCTTTTTTCGGTTTAATCATTAAGATTTGTCTTCTAGATCAATATTTCACTTTCTGAGAGGATTCTTTCATCATCCCTTCTTTTGAGAGACCTTAATTCCCTTATGAAGAAGAAACCTGAGAGGATGGTTGCCGCGACGTCTGAAATGGGGACGGCGCTCCATATTCCCATGAGGCCGTATTTAAGGGGGAGTAATGCAATGAGCGGTACAAGTATGAATACCTGTCTTGAAAGGGAAAGGAAGAAAGAGATCTTTGCCTTTCCAATGGACTGGAAAAAGTTTGAACTTATAATCTGGAAACCTACCACAAAGGTTAAAAGCTCATACCTCCTCAGCGCCTGGATGGTCTTTTCCCTTAAGACCGGATCCACCGCCATCGGGTATACGAGTACTTGTGGGAAAAACTGCATCATGATCCACCCAACGATACATACTGCAGTTGCACACCCAACTGCAACGAGCACCGCTTTACGGACCCTGTTGTATAATCCCGCTCCGTAGTTATAGCCGACTATCGGCTGAAGTCCCTGGTTCATTCCGAATACCGGCATGAAAAAGAGAGTCGTTATGGCATTGACTATGGAATATGATCCCTGGGCCATTTCACCGCCGTATTTCAAAAGTGTCGTATTGAACATTGCGCCGACAAGGGATCCTGCAATCTGTATAAAGAAAGGCGATACACCGATGGCAGTAATCAGTTTTACTATTTCACCATCCCATCTGAAGTACTCCTTCTTTATCTTCACCACACTCCTGCCTGAGAAGTAATATCTCACACACCAGAGTGTGGACAGTCCCTGTGCAATGATGGTAGCTATTGCAGCTCCCCTTACACCCATATGGAAAACGAAAATGAATATGGGGTCGAGGATTACGTTTGTTATTGCACCGACAAGCATTGAAATCATCGAGTACTTGGGTGACCCTTCTGCCCTTATGGTGTTGTTCATTCCAAAACCGATGGTTCCCCAGAGGTTACCGATGAGTATGATTCTTAAGTAGCTTCTTGCATATCCTATATTGGAATCCGTTGCACCGAATATCCTAAGGAAATAGTCAATGTTGAGATTGAAGATGACAAGGATTGCCACAGCACTCAATACGAGCATGAAAAGGGCCGTACCCATAATCCTGTCTGCCATTTCCCTTCGTCCCTGCCCCATCTTAATGGAGATATTGGCACCTGCACCCACTCCAAAGAGCATTGAAAATCCCATGAGTATGAATACTATGGGCATCGTAACACCTATACCCGAAAGAGCAGAAGCTCCTTCAACGGGCATATTTCCTATAAATACCCTGTCCACAACGTTGTACAGTGCCTGTACAAGCATTCCCGTTATTGCGGGAAGCGAAAATCTTAAAAACAGAGGGAGAATCCTCTCCTCCCTCAGATGTTTTTCTCTTTCAGTCTGTTCCATCAGTTACCTCTTTCCTTATTTCAGCCACTTATATATTTTCTTCCGGCCCCGGTTATAACCGGTTTGTTTTTATTTTCCCGGGTTTTCTCACTGAATGGATATTAATCCTTATGACATCATAACAGATGAAAAGGTATCCGGTACCGGGGAAAATAAAAAATTTTAAAGTACCCGGTTTTTACCTGGCAGGTTTTTAAAGTACTTTTTTTA
>JBDHVQ010000017.1:0-17613 GCA_039809845.1 Clostridiaceae bacterium
CAGTAAGATACGGAGTTGCAAGGGGTGTATTTACAAATGAGGAAGGACTCGGATCTGATCCCATTGCCCATTCGGCTGCAGTGTCTGATCACCCTTCAAGACAGGGTATCTGGGGAGCTTTTGAAGCCTTTGTGGATACAATACTGATATGTACCATGACAGCACTCGTAATCCTCACATCAGGAGTTTACGGCAACACTGAACTCAAAGGGGCTGCCCTCACTTCTGAAGCATTCAGCAGTGTATTCGGAGGGTGAAGGTATGTCGTTACAGTTGCACTTATTCTCTTTGCATTTACAACCATCGTGGGCTGGTGCTACTACGGGGAAAAGTGCATTGAGTATCTTTTCGGACAGAGGGTCATTCTTCCCTACCGGGTGATTTATGTACTTCTCATCTATGTAGGAGCAACAGGCGGTCTTGAATTCATCTGGTCTCTTTCAGATAAATTAAACGGTCTTATGGCTATTCCCAACCTCATCGGAATACTTCTTCTGGTGCCGGTAGTCAGACGTCTTACTGCAGACTTTTTCAGTGATCCTGAATGGATAAGAAAATCCCCCCATGAATATGATGAACTTCTTAGAAAGCCCGAGAAGAAGTAAATAAACGGGAGAAAATTTAAGATATAGATTTTCTGAAAAAATTGAGAAAATCAATTTCTTAATTCATGTGAATAAAATAAAAAACGAAGGACAAAGCAGGAACCCAAAAGGGTCTGCCTTGTCCTTCATTATTTTATATTAGCAGTCAGATTTTTCAGCAGCTATATAGCCACCTTTTCCGAGTGCATCTGTTGATTCATTTATCTTGTCTTCAGGTACCAGGAGCACAGGTCCTGTACATCCCATTCCTGATTCAGCGTAGATACCTGCTTTCCAGAGGCATTTTACTGCATCTTCAAGTTCCATGATGTCGATTCCTGATATTGTTCCTGTAACGGGAACCTTTGCAGGAGCCTTAACTTCTTCATCAGAAGAAGATGACTTCTTCGCATCGTCCTTTTTCACAAGGTCGAGCCATTTAAGTGCATTGAGCTTTTTGAATTCATCAGCTGCAACTTTATTGATGTTTCCGTTAACCACATCAAATGCATATTTGATCGCATTTGCTATGACAGGAACACCTGATGCCCTTGAAAGGATAAGGACATTTCTGTCGTATCCTTCGCCGATTCCAGGACCGTATGCTGAACCTGTAACTTCATACTTTCCTCCGGATGTGAATGAGGAGAAGAGCTTTATAAGAAGGTTACCTGTAAGTGTATCTGTAACCACGACATCAACTGCACCGAGGAGTAAGTCATTACCCCTTAATACATTTCCGCCGTCAGCTCTTTCAGATTCACCGAATTCTATATCGTATCCCTTGCTCTTTAAGTTCTTTAAAACTATTTCAACCTGTCTTGCGCCGTCTACGTTGAGTATTCCCACAGTCGGATTTTTAACTCCTGCAGATTTAGCCGCTATTATTCCGTAAACCGCATTCTTTACCATTCCTTCAACCCTGTGTGCTGAAGAAGTTCCGGTTGTCGTAGCTATGTAGACTTCCTTTCCGTTTGCTGGAGTAACTACCTTACCTACTGTTGAAACTCCTATGGGGAAGTTGTAGTGCATTGTTACGCAGGCTTCGATGTTCTTTTCATCGAGTGCCTTTTCCATAACCTTGTACTGTTCCTCTTCGTTGTCAGCTTCAAGTGTTTCAAGACCTGAATCGTTCTTTGGTCCTATGAGGACAACATCTATCTGGGGGAATCTTTCCTTTGCAAGGAGAGCCCCTTCAATGAGAGCCTTTTCGCCGTGTTCAGAACCTAAAGTAGTAATACCGATTCTGTGTCCGCCGAGGCTTTTTCCTTTCTCCAGTGCGTCCGCTATTTCAAGGAACGTCCTGGATATTAATTTTCTTTCATCCATTTTACTGCTCCTCACCTGCCATAGTTTCGGCAAGCTTTCTCATTGCATCTGCAATCAGTGATTTAACCTTTGTTTCGTCCATTGATGAATCAGAAGAAGATGAAGAACCTTCTACTGCTCCTTTGTTTCTTTCCATGATGAAGGATACACCGTCAAAGAGGTTTGTCATTCTTCCGAGGAAGAGTGATCCCTTACCGATGATCATAACCCTGTCGAGTTCTCCGTCCTTCATCTTGTCTATTACAAAACCGATTGAAGGAACACCTGAAGGGATGTGTCCCTGTGTAGGTGCGAATCCTGGGATACCGTGCTTAACTATGAAGTCGGCAAGTTCTGATTTTTCCATGTCGCCTCTTTTTACTCCGAGGGCACCGATCATCTTGTAGTTGGCTGCGGGAACGTCTCCTGCACCTGCCGGCTTTGTGATATCAGGGTTCTGCATTTCTGCTGAGAACTTGTCTATATCAGTGATCTTTAAGTTACCCTTGTCGAGTGGGTTTGTAACCAGTGAAGAAATAACCGCCTGTGGTGATGAACCTGTGCCGACAGTATGTCTTCCTATGAGTTCAGTGTTGAATACCGGTGAAACACCGTCATCTTCTGAAACGAGAACTGCAAATCCGCCGAGTACGTCTTCAAGGACAGGAAGTCCCTTCTTTACGTGGTCTTTTGCGTTCATACCAAGCTTTGCTGTAGCTCCGCCGGCAACAACGAGCACATTTTTAAAGATTCCTGAAGATACAAGACCTGCAGCATGGATTAATGCATGTGTAGGAGCCGCACAGAATCCTCTTGTATCAGATCCTGTAGCATTCTTCATTCCTGATAATTCAGCTATGGCCTTTGCAAAGTTTCCGCCGCCTCTCTGGTTCATGTCTCCGCAGGCTTCTTCGGAACATTCTATTACGTATTCGATGTCTTCAGGGTTAACATCTGAGTCCTTTAAAAGGTGTCTTGCAGCTATAATACCTGAAGCTTTTACCACGAGGTTTTCGAATATGATGTGTGCTGTAAGGTTTGTATCTATATCGTGAGCCCTTTTAACGCATCCCACTGTCTTTCCTTCAAATATAAGGGGTTCGGAATGTTCATCGTTTACGAGCTTGTCGATTGTTTCCTGGTCTTCGCCTTCCTTTAAGAATGCGATGTCAGCTTCAGTGAAGATTTCATTTTTTTCCATCTTCTTTTTAACGTCAGCTGTGAATTCCTTTGAGAGCTTTACAAGGTCAAAGGCATCGGAGATCTTCATCATTGCGATGTATTCATCTTCAGGCATGATTTCACCGAATTTTCCGAATCTTTTACCTTCAACTTCTGTATTGCACCATGGTTCAGGAATGTTTCTGAGTTCTTCAGGGTCCATGTTGCCTATATATACCTGGTTTGGTGCGTAGTTAACAACCTGGTCGTATGTCCTTATTGATCCTTCGATGTTCTTTAAGAAGTCAGAATCAGGATTGGTGATTTTTTCAGTCTGTACAGTAGTCCCGTTATGAACGATCATATCAGGAGTATGTACGAGAATGTAGCTTGCGCTTTTCAGTACAGGTCTCATTATTTACCTCCGGTGGGAAATCCCCTTGTTTTTTTATTTGCTCCCTTTCGGGTTTAAAACTATATGGTTAAAAATAATAAATTATTGTGTTTTCCAGCCTGGTACCCCTATATATTCCGGGGATACATTGTTGTATAAATCATTCTCTTTGTATAAACTGTGTCATTTTCAGCTTGATTAAAGGCCGCATGGCTAACCATGCAGCCTTTAAAAAATCAAACCATGACTTTAAGACTAGTCTTCAAATACTGTCTGAGTGCTGACTTCTGTTTCAAGGGCTTTTACTGCCTTTTCAACAAGATGTCTTCTCAATTCCTTTTCAGCTTCAGGAGTAAGTGATGGGTTTCCTAAAGGATAAGGGATTGCAACTGTAGGAACTATTCTGTTAGCTCCAACTGTAAGAGATATCGGAACAACAGTACACATATGTACTACAGGAATTCCGGCTCTTTCTATTTCTTTTACCATCGTTGCACCGCAACGTGTACAGGTGCCTCAGGTAGAGGTAAGGATAACTGCATCAACGCCGTCAGCCTTAAGTTTCTTTGAGAATTCAGCAGCAAATGCCTTTGAATTTGCAACGGAAGTACCGTTACCAACTGTAGAATAGAATTTCGGATAGAGCTTGCCTATCTTTCCTTCTTTTTCCATATCCCTTAATACGTCAACGGGAAGAACCCTGTCAGGTTCGTTGTTGGCATAAGTCGGGTCATAACCGCCGTGGGCAGTTTCGTGATCTTCCTTAGAAAGTTTTTCAAAGTCTGCGATGTCATATTCACCGTACTTTGATGCTGAAGAAGATTCGATATGGTCAGGGTTACCCTTTGGAACAATACCACCTGATGTAACAAGTGCTACTGTAGCCTTTGACATATCCTTTACTGCAGGCTGCGGATCAACTCTGTCGAATAAAGGCATGGGGTATTCTGTTTCGAAAGCTTCACCCTTTATCTTCTTTATAAGCATGTCAACCGCTCTCTTTGAACCTCTTTCGTCAACGAATCTGTTTACTCTGATTCCTTTTTCGAAGAAGTCGTCAGCCTTGGGATCGAGCTTGTCACCTGCAACATACTTCTTAGCGAAGTTTGCAATTGCAGGAAGAGCCTTTCTCATACCGGCTGCAGAGTTTGCAGTCTTTACTATATATACAGTCTTCTTGAATACGTCAACTCCGGGGTTTTCTTCGTACATTGCTGTAAACGCCTTAACTCCGAGGTCTTTTTCAACCATTTCTGCAACTGTTGCACAGGCCATACCGTAACGTCCTGCATTGAATGCAGGTCCTGCTATAACAAGTTCAGGGCTGAAGGACTTTATCATGTCCAGAATTTCTTTCTTTGCTGTTTCAAGATTCTCATTGAAATAAGAGTCTCCGCATACTACGGCACCAACTATCTCGTAATCGTCCCCGAGAAGTTTTGCAAGCTGCATTGAAACAGGTGGAAGCTTTTCCAGAATCTGAGGCTGTACATCAGCCTTTTCTTCTCCGCCTATTCCGGCGAAGAACTGGTTCAGATAGTGTACTACTTTGATTTTACTCATAATATAGCACGTTCCTCCTTTTCGTTTGATTTTAAATTAATCGCAATACTTGCAGTACTGGCTGCGGATATCCTGCATTTCAGCTATGATTTCATCAACTTCAAGAACCATTTCCATCATGCCTATCTGCTCTTCATATATCTCTGCATCAACTTCGTCTTTAAATTCAGGTTCTACACAGTGGTATACTGCTAAACCAAGTTCTACGCCTGCAAGAGGGCCTGCAAATGTAGGGTCTCCTGCTGTTACTGTTTCGGCTGCTAGACCAGCAGCTTCGGCTTCAGCGGCACCTATTAAAACCACAACGTTCTCGGGACCGAATTTTTCGGTAGCTTCGAGAACCCTCTTCTGGTTTTCAAGGTCCATTGCGCCTGCAGCTGTTCAGACAAAGCATTCAGTGGAAGCAAATACTACTTCACAGTCTATATTCTTCATACAGTCGGCGATTGCCGGTGCGGGAACACCATCTCTGTCGCCGATGATGATGATTTTCTTACCATCAAATCTACTCATCGTATGTTTCTCCTTTTTTTATATATTTATATTTTTCTTTTATCCCTGTAAGGGGATCAATCACTACCTGATTTAAACGTAATACTATTCAGTTCTTGCAGTTAACTTGTTGAATCCTACTTCTGAAGTAGCTCCTGTAATGAACTGGATTTCTCCTTCGATGGATCCGTCAGCCTGGAGTGATCCGTCGTGTCCGCCGGCGATGATATTAACAAAGTTGATGTGTCCTATCACCTTGTCGAGCTTGGGGAGAGTAATTGGCTGATTTGCATTTCCGCCTGTTACGCATGCATCTGCAAGTGGGTCAGCATCTGCAAGGGACTGCGAAGCTCCGTCCTGTCCTGCGTATTCATCAGTAAGAACTACAGTCTTTATGCCCTTCTTTTCGATCTTCTTGCAGTTCATTATGAGGTCAGCATCGGGGTTACCGAAACCTTCTTCAGAAATAATCGCTGCATCTGCTCCAGCCCATTCAACGAGCTTTGCAGTCATGTTTGAATGTCTTTCCTTGTCAGCAAGGTATACATTCTCGTTTGTGATTACAACACCCATGAAGTTGATGTCTTTTCCGTGTCTTTCGTAGAGGTCAGTTATAACAGGGTTGTTGCAGTGAACGTATGTGGGGTTCTTGTCACATGCAGAAACGCAGTTACCTGATACTATCGCACCGTCAAATACTTCAGTCGGGTAGATGAAAGTAGGTATTATCTTCTTTGCATCAACTCCGTACACGTATGTGTCGTGGAGAAGTCCCTGAGTCTGGAGCATGTATACATAGATAACCTTCGGAAGTTCAGGGTACTGTGCTGCCTGCTGAAGTATAGGCTTTGTTTCGTATGTCTTTATTTCATCCGGTTCAAGATTCCTTGCAGTTTCTGCGAGGTACCTTGCAGCCCTGTAACCGAGAAGTCTTACTGCTTCTTCGTGTTCGTGCTGTAAAAGTCCTTCAACGGGTTCAGCTATAACAACCACGTTGAGTGTCTTTGAGAATGGAGTGTACTCTGCTCCCGGACCTGTCATGTCGATGATACCTTCCTGGAATCCGACAATCTTACCTGTTGTTACAACCGCTGCTCCTTTAAGGACATGAGTCCTTCCTTCACCAACCGTGTCAACCTTTGAAAGGAATCCAGGGAAAATGCCTCCGCCGCCGGAAACTTTAACTCTGGGCTCAACTACGTCCTTTACAGGAGTAATTCTTACGCTTTCGCCAGGTTTTGCGAGGTCAAGGTCTACTGAAGCAAGTTTTTCGTCAGTGTTGATTTCAGCGATCATTTCATCCTTATTGATGAAAAGAACGGAATTCTCCACCTTTGTTGTGTCTGCGAACTGAATATCTTTTATGAAGATATTTCCAATTTCAAGACGCATAGATTCAGCCTCCTTAAGATCTTTTTTATTTATTTTGCATATTTTGCAATCATAGCTTCAATGTTTTCCACAGTTGCGTCGTCCTTGGTAACTTCCTCAATCTTCTGTCCGTCCCTGTAGATCGCAAGTGTAGGTAATCCGAGAACCTTCTGTCCGATGGCAACTCTTCTCGCCTTAGTGGTATCCATGTTTGTAAACTTCATTGATCCTTCGTACTTTTCTGCAAGCTTTTCAACATCGGGGAAAAGCGCCTTGCATGGTTCACATGACTGGCTCCAGAAATCCACGAATACAAGACCTTCTGCCTGAAGTACTTCTTTTTCGAAAGTATCCTTATCCAATGCCAACATATATTGTTTCCTCCCTGAAAAATAATTTATTTTAAAGTTTTCACCTTAATGATTATATTATACATCTCCCACATTAAGAAAAGGTAATAATTCTGTAACGGTGGAGACAATAATGTTAATTAAAACAGCTTATCTGATATAATTATTCGGCGTCTGAGAAGTCAGTGTTTTCTATGTACTTTTCGGCAGTAACCGCAGCTATTGCTCCGTCAGCACATGCAGTAACAACCTGTCTTAATGACTTGACCCTTATATCGCCTGCCGCGTAAACACCGGGAAGGTTTGTCCTCATGTTGTCGTCAGTCTTTATGTAGCCGCCTTCAAGGTCAATCACGCCTTCAAAGATTTCAGAGTGTGGAAGGTAACCTGTGAACACGAAGCATCCGAATGTTCCGTCATCTTCGTCTGCATGTACTTCAGTAAGTTCTCCTGTCTTTACGTTTTTGAATACTATTGATTCCAAAACTCCGTCACCCTTTAATTCTTCAACTACTGTATCCCAGAGGAAGTTGATCTTGTCGTTTGCAAATGCCTTTTCCTGGATTGACTTTGCAGCTCTTAATTCGTCTCTTCTGTGTACTATTGTAACTTTTCTTGCAAATTTGGTAAGGTACATACCTTCTTCGATCGCTGTGTCCCCTCCGCCTATTACATAAACTTCGAGGTCCTGGAAGAAGTCAGCGTCACATGTTGCACAGTAGGAAACGCCTTTTCCTGTAAGTTCCTTTTCACCGGGACAGCCGATTTTCCTCGGGTCTGCTCCTGCAGCTATAAGAACTGTCTTTGCCCTGTATTCGCCTTTTTTGCCTTTTAATACCTTAATCTTTCCTGTGAGGTCGTGTTCAACTATTTCATCGAATACTTTTTCAGCTCCGAATTCGTCACACTGTTCGATCATTCTGTTTATAAGTGAAGGGCCGGTTGCATCTTCAACTGAGCCGGGGTAGTTTGCAACTTCATCAGTTATAACTATCTGGCCACCCATCTTCTGCTTTTCTATTATAAGAGTCTTCATTTTTGCTCTTGCGCCGTAAAGTCCGGCCGCAAGGCCTGCAGGACCGCCACCGATGATTACAATGTCATAGATCTGGGACATAATCAATTACCTACCTTTTCAATGCATTTTTTATGAGATCAAAGTCAATCGCCATAAAATCAGCCCTTATTCTGGGAGACCATGAAGGCAATCCTTTGTTCTTTTCAAATTTGATATATGTGGCTACAGCATTTTCTATAAGCCAGAGTGAATCCATCTCATGGAGGGACTCCCTGTCAAGTGCCACTGACTTGTACGGTGTTTCATTGGGCTTTACGGATCCTGAAAGAGGATGGGTTAAAAGCACATATCCTTCGTGAATCAGGTCCCTCGCCTTTAAAAGCACATCCATATAGCCTGGTTTGTCTATGAAGGTTATATCGATGTCCTTCTCACCGGAAAAGTAATCCCTTACTTCAGGATTGTTTGTGATAAGTATCATATAACACCTTCCTTAAAAGTAATAAAACAGCGAAAACACGCCCTGTGTCTTCCCTGTTGTGTCCAAGGTGCTGTCCCAGTCGGAATGTTGTACCTGAGAATTTCACTCCCGGACCAGGCAAAGGTCCAGGGAATTTGTCCCTACGGTGCTCCCTGCATCTTTCCATGGGAGTCTCTCAACCGCTGTTCATCCAGCATTATTAAGTTACGGAATATTTGAACAAACCGTCAATTTAATTTTACCAATCTTTTAACATTAATTCAATCTTTATTTGACAGTCTTTGTATTAAAATTACTACGGTACTGTTATACCTTTTCATTTCCCGCACTGTGAAGTATATCATATATCCATTCAAAAAGGTGACTGAAATCAGAACACAACTTTGATAAAAATCTATAATTTAACTAACTTTCTTTTTTTAATCATTTATTTTATTTTTAAATAAGCCTTCTGTTCTTTTATTGAATTTCTTGTTTTATTTATATGTAATATTTATGTAAGTGGCAGTATCAGTTTCGGAGACATCATCCTTGACTTAAATCCATGGTGGAATTAAAATGTAGAAGTTGCACATTTGCAGTTGACTTAAGTCATGGTGCAAGTGTACCATTATTCAATACATGGGCGCGGATGAGTTCTGGTGTGCTCTCTGGTCTTCAAAACCTGTATGAGTGGTTAGAAGCCTCTCGGGTAGGTTCGATTCCTACACGTGCCCGCCATAAATGAAAAACCACTGTAAAGGCTTTATTCAAGGCCCCTCAGTGGTTTTTCATTTCTCTTTTATGTATATAATTACTTTTTAATTTATTTCTGTTCATCCGGTTATTTCTGCCTTTGCCCAGACAGCTGAATTGTTTTCCGGTCATACATTTCATCAGTAAATCCCATTCAGTTCTACAAGCACTGGTATGACCAGACACATTACCGACTGGCTTTATCCTGTAAGATAAATATATGGTGTTATTACAACTACCCTTTACAGTTTGATATCTGGGTCAACATATTCAGCAGGTTGAAATATAAGAAAAGTAGTTTTATTGCTTCACGTGCTGCATGTGCTTTCCGTTTTGTGCCTTCTTTACCGTTAAAGTCCTTTTTACTATTCAATATCCTCTTCTGTTTCATTGAAAAAATAAACTGTTCCGTTTTCCACCGTAAAATCAAGGTGCATTCTCGATTTATAGATCCGGCCGGTTGATTGTCCCCTGATTGCAGAAGTATAACTTTACAGTTCCATAGTCATCATCGGATAAAGTAATTTCAAAGTCATCGGCACTTACAAAGTCAAAGACAGATCCTGAATCCCTGTGTCTTACGATTTCCATTATCCATTTGTTTTTCATGGGAGATCTTACAAGAATCGGTGAAAGTCCTTCGATAAACTTACTTTCTGCAGACATCTCCGCATAGGCTTTTTCTGTTTCAATTACTGCATTCCTGACTTTTTCTTCAGTTATTTTTCCTTCAGTCCTGATATTTTTATCAAGGGCAGCTTCCCTGGATACGAAAATACCCTTATTGCTGTCGTCAAAAAAAGAAGAGCTTTTTGTTGTCAGCTGCAGTATTTCCTTCAAGGAGAATGTTGAAATCTCACAGCGCTTCCTTGTCACTGAGTTCCTCTCCCCCGTGATAATCACTTCTTTTCCTGTTGTCGATGGTAAAGTCTTCAGTGAAGAGATAAATTGAATTGGGTGATTCGTAATAAGGTTCTTTTTCCTTGTCCTGCAGGCTTAATCCCCTTGCGGAAATAATATAAGGAAGACCATCCTTATAAGACCTTTCTGCAAAAAGTTTAGGAATTATATCAACACTGTCTTCGGTGAGCATTATGAGTGCTTTCCCTTTCCACTTTTCAGGAATCTTAAAGTTAAGACCATAATCACTGAGCTTTACCGTATCAGCAAAAGTACAGTCAAAAATCAGGTTGCCCTCAGTTTCTTCCCTGTCTGAATGGAGTGCCTTTCCATCAAGGACCTTACCATTTTTATCAATTACTATTATCTTCCCTAAACCAAGCCTTCCATCTTTTCTGGTTGAAACATATCTTTCAGAACCGGCCAATGATCCCCCACCGGTACTTTTCTCCGGATCACCTGATTTTTCAGATGATACCTCTGAAATTTCAGTCTCCTCTTCTTCTGCTTTATAACAAGTCTTTCCCTTTTCAACCAGGGATTTCCTGACACTCTCCGGAAGATTTCCCGGGGTTTTTGGTTTATCCCCCTCCACGGTGACTTCATCAAGGGGCCCCCAATAAGTATCGTTAGTTAAAACTCCGTCTTCAAAATAAACTTCTCCTGAAGGATAATGGGAATATGGATTTTTTTCACCGGTGCCAGTTTTTCTTCTTCTGTATATATGATTTTATTTTCTTTATCCAGATAAACGGTTCCCATAAAAACTTCACCTGTAAAACTCATACCCGACGAATACTTCAAACCGTAACCATCAGGATTTTCATAAAATCCCATCCTCGTCATATCAAGGGCACTCATGTTTTTACTGCCATCCGATACTGTTTCCATTTCTCCGTTCCTGTATCTTAAAACATCAAGACAGGAGATATTTCCCTGAATCCGTCTTTGTATTACGAGTTCTTCAGTGTCAATCCCGTCATCATCCATATCAGCAATCCAGAACCTTATATTGCTTTTATCATTCATTCCGAGGAGCATTTTTTTATATTCAGTGAAAGCTTCCATGCGCTCACTGTTGTCTGAAGCTTTTGTTAAAGATGTATTTCCATATAATCCTGAAACGCACTGAAGAATGAAAACGGAAAGTATAATGACCCAAAGTCTTGTTAAGATCCCACATTTTCCCCTTCCATATTTTCCACCCATAAGAATTACCTCCACAAAATATTATTACCATATAAAAAGCATAAGCTTTTATTAATCTCAAGTCAAAGGGTTCATAAAGCAACTGAAGACCAAACCGAATTGTCCGTTGAAATGATGTAATAATATGAACCTATATAACTGAAAAAAGAAGAGGCTGATAAAAATCTGCCCCTTCCATTAAAAAACCTTATTCTTCTTTTATTACACTGAATTCCCCATCACTTTCTATGACTGCAAGCCTTACTTCCCGGGGACTCAGTATTCCCTTTTCCCGCAGCATTTCATACAGTTCTTCCCTTGCAAGCCTTAGTTTCTTAAGTTCCTTATCCATTATATTTCCCCTTGCTATAACAACGGCAGGAGGCTTTTCAATGGTCCTTTTAAGGGCCGGGAACCTGTAGAAGATCCGGTTTATGAGCTTATCGGTGAAGAATATCGTAAAGAATGCGGTGAAACCTCCGGGGAGAGTCTCATTGTCACCGAGCATTGCGTGCTGTGTTGTCTCCGCTATAAGAAGCACCAGCACAAAGTCCTGCATGTTGAAATCCCCTGTTTCCTTTTGCCCATATAACTTCATCACTATTACAATTGCAGAATATATCAGAAAGGATCTTATTATTATCGGAAAATAATCCGACCAGAATGTTTCCATATGATATCCCTTTCGAGGTGTTTAAAATTTTCAGTCTCCGTTTTTCAGTGACTGCCGTGTTTTTTCAATGCCTTCCCATGGATCAGCTTTTAAATGTTTATCAATGTTTTTTATCGTTATATCCCTTGGATCTGTATTTTTAAGATCTTCCCATCTTATGGGCATTGAAACAGGAAGGCCCTCCCTGTTTCTCAGTGAATATGGAAGAACACTCGTAGCAGTACGGCCGTTTCTTACCCAGTCTATGTATATCCTTCCCTTCCTCTTTTCCTTGCTCATATTGGAAGTGTATTTTTTCGGCCATTTCTTTTCCATGGCAACTGCTGTGTTTTTGGCAAATAGTCTTACAGTTTCCCAGTCAGCTTCAGGAAGAAGTGGTACACAGATATGGTATCCTTTGCCGCCGCTGGTCTTAAGATATGAGGTGAGTCCGATTTCATCGAGTATGGATTTTAAGTCGAGGACTCCTTCCTTTACTTTTCCAATAGCCATGCCTTCGTCGGGATCCAGGTCAAAAACCATCCAGTCGGGGTATTCAAGGGTTTTTATCCTGCTGCCCCATCCGTGGAATTCAATGGTTCCGTACTGAACTGCGGAATGAATTGCATTTGGTGTTTCACCGTAAAAATAAATTTCCTTGTCACCGTCGGATTCAGTTATTTCAATGTTTTCCATTCCGGGCATCTTTTCCTTCAGATGTTTCTGGTAAAAGCAGCTCCCTTTTTCTCCGTCGGGGCACCTTACAAGGGAAAGTATTCTCTCCTTAAAGTAAGGCATCATGATTTCATTTACCTTAATATAGTATTCATCTATATCCTTCTTGGTAACATCTCCGTACATAACCTTCCCCGGATTTGTAAGTGGAATCATCTCACCCCATTCTACTTCAGGGTATGACATCTCACCACCACCCTTCTTTTCTTCCTTTTTCACCCTGCTGCCGGTCTTTTTCCCGGTGTCCTTTTTTCCATCATTCCGTGAATCAGACTCTTTGGTATCGGCAGTGTCTGAATCATCCGTTGGTTTTTCAAGCACCACATCTGAAGGTGGCTTGTCTGTCCTTAATCCCTTGAAACTAGCCTGCCTTAAAAGACCCTCATCGGTTATTTCAGAATATTTTATTTCTGCAAGGTATTGGGGCCTGACAAAGAATAGCTCCTCACCTTTTCTCTCCCTGGGAGCTTCTTCAATCATAGGTTTTTCTGTAATAATGGGTTTTAGAATATCTGCGAGATATTCTGATGAGTCTTCGGTAAATCCTGTACCGGCTCTCCCCTTATAAACGAGATTACCGCCTTCATTGAGTGCGAGTAAAAGTGAAGATATTCCCTTCTCCCTGCCTTCATTTCTCGTAAAACCCGCTATTACAAATTCCTGTCTGTTTTCGCACTTTATTTTTTCCCAGCCTCCGTGCCTTCCTGCTGTGTACGTACTCCTTATATCTTTTGCAATTATCCCTTCCATGCCTTTTGAACAGACCATACTGAATATTTCTTCCCCGTTTCCTTCTGAATGGGAACTGTACCTTATTATCCGGGGAGCATCGGAAAGGAGGTCTTTAAGTATCTGTTTTCTTTCAGGGAGAATCCTGTTCCTTAAATCCTCTCCCTCATATGCAAGGATATCAAATGCCATGTAGGTGAGTTTTCCCTTCTTTGATTTCATGAAGTTCTGAAGGAGCTGAAAATCTGTTTTCTCACCTGAAAACATCACGGCTTCACCGTCGAGTATGAATCCGTCTTTATCCCATGCTTTCGCTTCTTCCGCGAGTTCCTTCATCTTTTCAGTATAATCCTGCCCGTTTCTCGTGATAATTCTTACCTTACCGTTTTCCTTGTAAAGAAGGATTCTGTATCCGTCGTATTTTAATTCATAGATCCAGTCTTTTCCTTCAGGGGGTTTCTTTTTAAGTTCTGCAAGCATTACTTCCGCTTCCCTGAAAGGGAGCTTATATTTACTGACATGTGATTTCCTGCTGTTTACGGTTTTATCCTCACCGGCTTTTTTTTTACTTTCTGGTGATTCCTCTCCGGCTTCTTTTTCACTGACTTTATTATCTTTACTGCCATTTTCTTCAGATTCTTTTTCTTCTGACTTATCCGCTGATGTTTTTTTTACAGGCTTCTTTTTATTCTTTTTAAGTTCTTCTTCCGCATAAAATTCCTTTCCTGTTTCTTCCATGGTATCGCCGGTTTTCACACTGGTTCTGAAATCATCTATATTCCAGTTTTGATCTTCAAGCCCGTCTTTTTCTTTAACAAGGAGCCAGTTCTTTTCTTCTTCACTGCCCTTTGGCTTCATCCTTACAAGAACCCATCTCCCTTTAAGTCTTTCTCCGTAGAGATTGAATTTAAGATCGCCTTTTTCAAGCATTGTTTCAACGTCACCCAACGGTTCCCAGTATCCTTCATCCCATACCTGCACGACTCCTCCGCCGTATTCTCCCCTTGGTATGGTCCCTTCAAAATCCCGGTAGTCGTAGGGGTGGTCTTCAACCCTTACAGCAAGTCGTCTGTCTTTTGTATTGTAGGACGGTCCTTTCGGTACAGCCCAGCTTAAAAGAACACCGTTGTGTTCAAGCCTGAAATCATAGTGAAGTCTTGTGGCATCGTGTTTCTGAACTACAAAGATAAGTTTCTTTTCATCATTTCCGTTATTTTTTTCTATTCCTGAAGGTTCTTCAGTTTTATTGAAATCCCTTTTTCTTTCATATTCTTCAAGACTTCTTCTTGTCATATCTATGCCCTCTTTCTTCGGGGAGTTTTCTTCTCTTCAGTATTGTCCTCTTCTTTTTCTTCCGCCTTTTTCCTTGCAGCAGCAGTTTTTCCTGAAGATTTTCCGGCTGTTTTCTTCCCGGTTGTTTTTCCGGTTTCCTTATCCTCAGTTTTATCTTCAGAAGACTCTTCTTCCGATGATTTTCCCGAAGTTTTTGCTTTTTTGGAGTCGACACTCTTTCTTAAAAGATCCATAATATCCACAACGTTGGATTCAGGTTCTTCCTCTTCTTCAGGAACAGCAATCTCCATTCCTTCAGCTTTCTTCCTTATCATTTCCATGAGGGAAAGTCTGTATTCATCCTTGAATTTTTCAGGCTCCCACTTTTCCGTCATATCATCTATGAGCCTTAATGCAAGTTCTTTTTCCTTGTCCTTTACCGTAACATCTGATGGAAGTTTAATATCTTCTGCACTTCTGAGTTCCTGTGAGAATCTTAAAAGATCCAGAACCAGCGCATCTCCTTCAGGGAGTATGGCACTTAAATATTCCCTGGTTCTTATTACAACCCTCGCTATTGCAACTTTCCCGCTTTCTTCCAGAGCTTCACGGAAAAGAACATATGCTTTTTCCCCGCCCTTTCTTGGCTGTATAAAATACGGCTTTTCATAATAGATCATTTCAATATCGCTTTTTTCAACAAAGGCTTCGATATCAATGGTCTTTGTGGCTTTAACATCCGCTTTTTCAAAATCTTCATCGGTTATGAGGACGTAGTTGTCATCAGATAATTCATAGGCCTTTACTATCTGATTCCATGGCACTTCTTCCCCGGTCTCTTCATTTACTCTTTCGTATCTAATTCTCCCCTGGTTTCTTACATCCATCATGTGGAACTTAAGGTCATTTGTCTTTGCCGCACTTATAAGGTCCACAGGTATGTTGACAAGTCCGAAGGATATGGCTCCGTTCCATACAGGTCTCATTGTTTTTCTCCTTTTTATTTTCAGTAACCCAATTATAATTTTCATCTGTTAACCTGATGTGTAATTTGTTTTATGGATTTTTAGCCAAATCAAAAGAAAATATGAAAGTTAAACCAAAAGAAAAATATCAAAGCAGAACCAAAAAAATCTGATTATCAGTCAAAAAATTCAGATAATAAGTCAGGAGATAGGATATCAGTAAAGATGAAAGGATTGCTGCCGCATAACCTGTCTTCCCAATATCTTATTCTCTTTCATTCATCCTGGAATTCTTCCCTTCAATGCACCTGCATATTAAAATCCCCGATCACGGACCTTCAGATCATCATTCTGAATCTGTATTTTTAATCTTGACTTATAAAACTGTTGACATCATTTATGCTTTTTTATTACAATTTATCCGGGAATGAAGTTCTCCCGCCTTAATAAAGGAAACCGCTTTAAAAGCTGATGACTTCTTGGAAATATATTTTTCCGGGAAGTCATCAGCTTTTTTGAATTTATGGAGGTATCATCTATGTTAATATCACTTGCTGTTCTTATTTTATCGGGTCTTATTCTCGGTAAGATTTCATCACTTCTTAAACTGCCGCCGCTTCCGGGATATCTGATAGCGGGAATAATAACAGGACCCTATGCCCTCGGTCTCATGGACAGTAAAATTCTTCTTATTTCAGAAGATTTAAGAAGAGCCGCCCTTATCATCATTCTCATAAAAGGAGGTCTCAGCCTCGATATAAGGGACCTTAAAAGGGCAGGAAGACCGGCTTTTTTCTTAAGTTTTCTTCCTGCTGTATCTGAAATAGCCGGTGCTGCAATAATCTTTCCGTTATTTTTCAGAATATCCGTAACTGATGCCGTTCTTCTGGGAAGTGTCCTTGCTGCAGTTTCCCCGGCTGTTGTTGTACCCAGAATGACTGAACTTATTGAAAGAAAAATGGGGACGGATAAGCTTATCCCACAGACCATACTCGCCGGGGCATCGGTGGACGATATCACGGTAATCGTGATATTTACCTCAGTTCTGTCGCTTGTAAAATCAGGGACTTTCAATCCCTTAACTTTTTTAAGAATACCGACTTCGGTAATATCCGGAATTTTTGCAGGTATAGCTGCGGGGAAACTGCTCCTTTTCCTTTTTAAGAAAATCCATATAAGAGACACAGGCAAGCTTCTCATAATACTTTCAGTTTCATTTATACTTGTAAGCCTTGAACCTTTATTTACCGGAAACTTTGCATTTTCAGGACTCCTTTCTTCACTTGTACTCGGAGTTGTTATAAGAAGTGTAAATTTCCCTCTTTCAGAAAGACTTTCAGGAAAGTTTTCAAAAATCTGGTATATTTCCGAAGTTATCCTTTTTACACTTGTAGGTGTTACGGTAAATTTAAATTATGCCCGTGCGTCAGGTATTCCCGCAGTGGCCGCAATTTCCACCTGTCTTATATTCAGAACTTTCGGAGTATGGCTGTCTCTTAAGGGAACTTCCTTGAATTCCAGGGAAAAAATCTTCACAGCAGTAAGTTATATACCAAAAGCCACTGTACAGGCAGCCATAGGGGCAATTCCCCTCTCAGAAGGTTTTCCTTCAGGAAATCTCATCTTATCATGCGCAGTCATAGCAATACTTTTTACAGCTCCCCTCGGAGCGGTCCTTATGGATTCACTTAAATACAGGCTCCTTCAGAAAGAAT
>JBDHVQ010000018.1:0-17178 GCA_039809845.1 Clostridiaceae bacterium
CATAAAGAGTACCCTTTTCCCCTTCTTGAAATTGAAACCCACCATGAGGATGAATTAAAGGAAATTGTTTCAATGCTTGGCTATACTATGGATGATGTAACAAGTAAAACTATGACTGAAATTGTAGCTGACAAGGATAAAAAAGACAGCGAAGAAAATACATTCGTAACAATGTAGAAAAAAGCTCAGAAATGCAGTTTTGCTTTTCTGAGCTTTCTTTATCTGTTTTTGAATATCTTTTCTGAAATTAAAGTACCGAGGGCAATCAGAGGAAAGCTGATGAGAAGTGGTTTTATTATTGACATCGGGTTTAGTGTATCTCCATGGGTAAGGGCCCTGTTGACGTTATAGAAAGCATCGGATAAAGTTACTGGAGTTGCTGTCTCATATAGATTCATGACTTTCAATATGGTTCCTATATATATTCCAAGTATGGACATCAGAAAGGAGATTCCTGCAGTTAATCTCACAGGAATCTTTTTACCGCCTGTGACAGATGTGATAATTCCTATGATAATCGGAGAAATAAAGGGAATTAAATAATTGTAGGGAAAAACATTCTTTCCATTCCACCATAATACAGCAATTATTATTACTGAAACTGAAAGGAAAAAAGGTACAGAGGCCCTTATTTTCTTCATTGTTTCTTTTGGGTCTTTTATTTTATCATCCTTATTCCGGTATTTTTCATGCTCTGTAACTATTTCTTTCGAATCGGACATGAAATTCCCTGAAAGGTACCCTGTGAAATATTCAATGACTGCTGTAATAAGCTGCGCATCCTTTTCCCTGTTCATACCCTTGGGTATTACAAGGCTTAAGTTTTCTCCCTTAACCCTGAATTTAGCTATACAAAATTTTTTCTTATTTTCTTCTGTAAAGTTTTTAAGTTCCTCGATACTCTTCCTGTCCGTCCTTCGAAAGAGAAAATTAACTTCAAATATTCCGATTTTGTCTTCAGTTACTGATGTTAAAAATCCATTTTTTTCACCAAGGGTAAAATCGTCAGTTCTTTTAAACCCAAGTTTTTCCGATATTATATCCAGTACTTCATGTGCCATTTTATTCACCGTCTCTGATATTATTTCTATTTGCAGGTCTTATAACTCTGCAGGTCTTTCCTCTTCATCAGTTATATTTCTTCAGCCGTTTCATCTATACCACAGGTAGTATTGTACCATTTTTCTCTCCTTTTTATTATAATTTCATTGTTAATGTGAAAGGATAGGTAATATGTCAGGAGTAAATATGTGAAGGAATGGATGAATCAGATCTTAAGTGAGTCTGGTTCTTCCATGGTAAAATCTTGAATGAGTTGATTCAAACTTCCGTTGACTTGTGTATCGGAAGTGCTATATAATTATTTTAAATTGAATCAGATATTAAATTCGTATGAGTAAAGAATATTAGTGTATATGGTACCCTAAGAGAAATGCCGGGTGGTGCAAGGCATGGTATCTTATACATAAACTCGTTTTACCAGAAGGCATGAGGAAATGCGTGCCCGGTGACCGCCGTTATGGATTTGAGTGATTATTTAATTTTACGATAATCGACAAGAGTGGTATCACGGGTGAACTTCGTCTCTTATTTGAGGCGGAGATTTTTTATTTTAAGGGGGCAGTTATGAACACAAGGGATATAGAAAAGAAATGGCAGAATAAATGGGATGTGGATAAGACATTCCATGCAGAAAATATGAGTGACAGGGAAAAATATTACTATCTCATCGAATTCCCATACCCTTCTGGGGCTGGACTTCACGTGGGTCACTGCAGATCCTATGTGGCACTCGATGTAATGGCGAGAAAAAAGAGGATGGAGGGTTTCAATGTACTCTTCCCCATCGGATGGGATGCCTTCGGGGCTCCTGCAGAGCAGTATGCAATAAAGAACAAGATTCACCCTGCAAAGGCCGTGGAAGAAAATATAAAGACATTCAAGGGACAGGTAAAATCCCTCGGTATTTCCTTTGACTGGGAAAGGGAATTTTCAACGACTGATCCTGACTACTA
The DNA here is from genome assembly GCA_039809845.1 of Clostridiaceae bacterium. Classification (GTDB taxonomy): domain Bacteria; phylum Bacillota; class Clostridia; order Clostridiales; family Clostridiaceae; genus JG1575. The sequence continues at coordinate 2,016 of JBDHVQ010000018.1, forward strand.
CAAGTGGACTCAGTGGATGTTTTTAAAGTTCTTCGAACACGGAATGGCCTATAAGGATGAGAAGAACATAAACTGGTGTCCTTCCTGTCTTACCGGACTTTCAAATGAGGAATCCTCTGGCGGAGTCTGCGAAAGATGCGGAACTCCAGTTGTGCAGAAATCCAAGGAACAGTGGATGCTTAAGATGAAGTCCTATGCAAAGGACTTACTTGAAGGATTAAAGGATACTAACTTCCAGGAAAAGATAAAACTTGCCCAGATCAACTGGATAGGTGAATCAATCGGAGCAGAAGTGGACTTTAAGATAAAGGATACGGATGAAACTCTGACTGTATTTACCACAAGACCCGATACAATCTACGGCGCTACATTCATGGTAATTGCTCCTGAGCATCCTATAATAGATGAAAACCGCCGGAGAATCACCAATATGGAAGAAATCGAGAACTACAGACATGAAGCTTCCCATAAGAGTGAATTTGAAAGAACTCAGCTTTCAAAGGACAAAACCGGTGTAAAGATAGAAGGTCTTACTGCGGTAAATCCTGTTTCAGGTGAAGAAATACCCGTATTCATATCTGACTATGTAATGATGGGATATGGTACAGGAGCGATAATGGCCGTTCCTGCCCACGACGAAAGGGACTACGCATTTGCCCGTAAATTCGGTGTACCCATAGTTGAAGTCATAAAAGGCGGAAATACAGAAGAAGGGCCGTATACAGGCGACGGAGAGGTAATAAATTCACCTGTTATAAACGGAATAATGACAAAGAAGGAAGCCATTGAAAAAATGATTTCCTGGATGGAAGAAAGACATATAGGTAAGAAAAAAGTAAATTACAAGCTTCAGGACTGGGTATTCTCAAGGCAGAGATTCTGGGGTGAACCAATTCCACTGGTGCACTGTGATGAATGCGGATGGGTTCCCGTTCCCTATGAAGAACTTCCTGTAAAACTTCCTGAAACTGCAAACTACGAACCTACAGAAGACGGAGAAAGTCCCCTTGCAAATATGACCGACTGGGTCAATACAACCTGTCCCAGATGCGGCGGACCTGCAAGGAGGGAAACTGATACCATGCCCAACTGGGCCGGATCATCCTGGTACTTCTTAAGGTATATGGATCCCCATAACAGTGAGCACTTCGCATCGGAAGATGCCATGAATTACTGGGGCAGGGTAGACTGGTATAACGGCGGTATGGAGCATGCCACAAGACACCTTCTCTACGCGAGATTCTGGAATCAGTTCCTCCATAACATCGGCCTTGTTCCTGAAAAGGAACCCTTCAACGTGAGGGTTGCCCACGGGATGATCCTGGGGGCTGACGGCGAGAAGATGAGCAAGAGCAAGGGAAATGTAATAAACCCCGATGCAGTAACAGAAAAATTCGGTGCCGACATATTAAGATGCTATATCATGTTCATGGGAGACTATGAAAAGGAAGTATCATGGAGTGAAAATGGTCTTAACGGAGCCAAGAGGTTCCTCGACAGGGTTGAAAAGTTAAGGGACAAGGTAAGACCCGGAAAGGAATTTTCCAAAAATCTTGAAAAGACGTTCCATAAAACCATTAAGAAGGTTACAGAAGACATTGCAGCAATGAAGTTCAATACAGCCATTGCGCAGCTTATGATACTTCTCAATGAAACAGATGAAGTGAATACCATCACAGAAAAAGATTACCGGACATTCCTCCACCTCTTAAACCCCTTCTGTCCCCATATGACTGAAGAAATCAATGAGGAAATGAACCTTGGCAGTGAATTTGCCGTAAGTCCATGGCCTGAATTTGATGAAAAGATGACCATTGACCAGGAAAAGGAAATTGCTGTACAGGTCAACGGAAAAGTCAGGGATACAATCATGGTGAATATTGATGATACTGAGGATGCTATAAAGGAAAAAGCTCTTTCTTCGGATAACGTAAAAAAATTCACTGACGGAAAATCCATAGTGAAGGTAATTGTCATAAAGGGCAAAATCGTAAATATCGTAGTGAAATAAAAAAGCGATATCATTAACCATATTAAGAAATTTCACAGGATTTTATATCAGGTGAAAAATGCTTTAAGTTAAGAAAATGTAATGTGCAAAAAGATTTAAGGGAGAGCCGACTGGCCCTCCCCTTTTTTCTAGAGATATGCAGTTGTTGAGATTTCACACTTCTCAACTGAAACGAGTTCCTTCCTGTCTTCGAAGAAGATGTTGCTCTTTATTATAAGTTCCCCGAGAGCATATGCTTCTTCCCTTGTTATACCTTCCTTCATCTTTGGAAATCTCATGGTGAAGGATTTGTCATCTCTGTTTTTAAATACTATTGCAAGTGAATTCATCTATTAAACCTCCGCGTTGATTGAAGACTGTACTGTAACTGTTACTTCTCTTGCAGGTGAATCAGAAAGTAAAGAGATTGTGTCCGCCACTGCCATAATGTCCGCTTCTGCTGAATCTGTCTTTAAGTTCCTGTACCTTCTTGTTTCGAAAGTTTCCTTTCCATCCTTCACCTCTTTGAGGTGAATAAGTTCCATGGTCTTTGTCTTTGCTGTCATCATATTTATCACATCCTTTCAGAGAATAAGTACAGGTGCTTTGAAAGAGTGGCAAACAGAAATAATTAATTAACATTTTATTTACAAAATCTAATTGATAAAAGTTTTCATTTGTGATATATTAATAGCAGAGAAAGAAATTTCCCCTTTTACACAATCAGTACATTTTTACCCCCCATGAAAAGCAGTCCCCCCCGGACTGCTTTTCTTTATGTCCTGATGCCTTTTTATTGGTTCATCCAGGTATTCTTAACAATGCAGCTTCAAAGTTATGGAAAAAGGATCCGATTGTTATCATAAGATCTTCGGGTATTGCCGGAAAAAAACTTTAAAAAAATAGGGAAATTTCAAAAATATTAATTGATATCAATTCTCAAGTGTGGTATATTAAATGTACAGGAAATACAATTTACCAGAATTAATATTTCCCCTTTTACACGATTAGTACATTTTACCCCTCTTTATAAGGAACAGTTCCCCGACTGTTCCTTTATTTTTTCTCACTTATTCTCTATGATAATTTACATTTTGTTAACTGATAAAGACTATCATTTAAGATCCCTGCGTGGTATATTTATTTCAAGGAAAGAGAATAACTCTTGTTTCCTCCCCTTTTACACAATCAGTACATTTTACCCCCAAAACAAAGGAGCAGTTCCCCGACTGCTCCTTTGATATTTGTACTTTACAGACCATAGAAAGTAAATATTCTCATTTATTATTTATCTCATGATTCCAGTGAAATTCCAGAATATGGAATATTTGTGCTGAATGAGGAAAGGTTATATAATAACAGTATCAATAGCAGAGAAAAATGCTATGAATTAAGGAGTGAATAAAATGGCAATGATCAATATCAGTGATTCAGCTTACAAGGAATTTACAGAACTTCTGGAAGCAAACGACATAAATGAAAAGACAGTCAGAATAGCACTTGCAGGATTCGGATGTTCAGGACCAAGATTCGGCCTTATGGTTGATGAAGTTACCGACAAGGATGTAACTGAACAGGTCAAGGATCTTACTTTTGTAATCGAAAAGGAAATGATTGATGAGTATGAAGGTTTCAACATCCTTTCCGATGAAGAAAACGGCGGAGGCGGAATGTCACTAAGACCAATGAAGATGGATGAATCCCAGATGGGATGTTCTTCATGCGGTGGCGGCTGCGCAGTATAATATCATTTAAGGAGGGCAGACTGCCCTCCTTTTCCATTTCCTTTTTATCCAAATATTTTTATTATTTTTTTATATCAGTCGACATACATCGTCTATTTATTGTACAGGACTGTAATATTTCAATATGAAATACTATGAACCGTTCTTTTCCTGAATTTTATTTCAATCTTCTTTTCAATCCCTGTATTTGTTATCTTGCCCATTCGTGGAGTAGTTCCCTCATGGCTTCAAGCCCGTATCCTGAAGAATCCTTCCTCTCTTCCTTCTGAAGGTATATTACTCTGCCGGGTGGTTTTTCAAGGCTTAATTCCTCTCCTGATACTATAAAAAAAGTATTGTGTTGTGGTTTTACAGAAAGCTTTTTTTCTCCCATTCCGTCAGTGAAATAAATGAGGAGACAATTTGTATTTCCTTCATTTTTAAGGAGTTCAAAGACCGGGGAAAATCTTGTTCCCCTTCTTCTGTGTCCCAGGTTTTTAAGACCGTCAATACCTTTAATCCTGTAATCATCAGTAACTGATTCATCACAGAGAATAATTCTTAAAGGCTTTCTGTATCTTCCTGTTAGATTAAGTATTTCTCCTATGTATTTTCTGACTTCCCTGTCGGTAACTGATGCTGAGGTGTCTATGGCTGCTATAATTTCAGGAATATGGTTTGAAAGTTCTCCTCTTAAATCCAGTCTTTCAGGCTGTCTTCTGTTTCTCCTGGTAACTGTCTTTCTTTTTCCTGAGGGAGCTGTCATTATTTCCCTTTTAATTATTTCCTGCCAGGAAAGACTTCCCTTTTTAAGTCCCTCAAGAAGACCTTTGATTTCTTCAGGTGTACCGCCTTTAAGAGAATATTCCATTATCCCTCTGAATTTTTCTTTTGCCGCATCTTCTTCCAGATCTTCCCCTTCAGACCAGGCATTGTGTACTTCGTTGTAGTCTATTCCGTTTTTCTCTTTATACTTTTCCTTAAGGTACGGGTCTTCCTTAAGTGATTTATCTATTTCAAAGGTGTAGAATTCCAAGGTCTCCCCGGGTTTCAGATCGAGGTTAAGCATGAGGTTCACTGAAGATAGTCTCTGGCAGAATGAAGGAAGATTCCTTAAATGCTGATTTACAGCGACATCGAGTGCTAAGTTTATGGCAAGGGTAGATGCATGGCTCTTAAGTGCCTTTTCTCTTCTGTGGTGATCGAGGATTATGTGGAGTATTTCATGTTTTAAAAGGGCAGCTGCTTCCTCTTCTCTCTGAAAGAGAAATATTATGGGATTTATTTTAAGGAGAAATCTTCTTCCTGAAATGACAGTTGCCATGGGCCATTTAATGGAATAGTCCATTTCAATATCCATCCTCTGGGTAAACCTTGCAAAGAAATCTCCGCCTTTTTCCATCATGGAAAGATTAAGGTCTTCCATATAGGAGTAAAAATCTGCAGTAAAGCCCTTACGCATTTTTCCTGTTTCAGTATAATTTACGACATCGCTTAAAAGTTCTCTCCTCTTCCTGTCAGAAGAGCCTTCACTGAGATCCCTAAACATAGCAGTCATAGAAGGAATCGAGGAAAACATCATTTTCCAGAAGTTTCTTGTATAGTGTTTCCTTATAAACTTCCCTTATTTCCTTCATGAGGGATATTCTTAAGTCTCTGGGATATAATGCCAGGACTTCTGCAACCCGTTCAGCAGATTCTTCCGTTCCTTTTTCATCAGCAATTCTCAAAAGGTTGAGCATCAAAAGATAGAGGACTGAATGACTTGAATTGACTGTCTCATCCTTTAACCTTTCTGTCAGCACATCAAGGCTCATTATGTCTTCAGCACTTAAATTCCCCTCCCCGCTGGTCTTTAAAAAGTTCATGAAATCCTGGGCGATTTTGGTTCCCACATTTCCCTTGATAAAATTATAAAGTGTCTTTTCAGAATAGTTTCCCTTTTTATCAAATACTTTAAGTGCATGGGAAATCCTCTCCCAGGATCTTGGTGTGGCTTCAATAAAATCATCGTCTGCCGACGACTTTAAAAAATTCCTGAAGGATGATATGAATTCAGTGACTTTAGGGTGAATATTTCCTTCTCCTATTCCCCAGATAATCCATTCACCTGGATCTGAATCCATTTTAAGCCATACGAACCTGTTTTTCTGTGCAGGATCCATCTCCGTCACCTGATAGGAAGTATCGCGGAATTCTTCCATGGCTGAAGGCGGGTTCATGGCAGAAGTCACAATGACTCCATCATTTAATTTGTACCCGTTGATTTCACGGTTAAGAATAAGATTCATAAGTTCCTGCTGGACAGCGTGATCACACCTGTTGATTTCATCGACAAAGAGAACGCATCTGTTTCCGCCGTCTGTTTTTTCCTTAAGTTCCATGAGCTTTGTGTGGGTTGCATATAGAGTCCTTCCGTTTTCAACAGTAGGAAGTCCTCCGATCTCCCCTTCTTTTAAAAGATTGGCATCAAGACTTACAAGGTCATAACCCTTCATTGAAGAATATTTCCTCATGAGGGCAGTCTTTCCTATTCCTGATTCTCCGATTATAAGAGGAACAGCACCTGACTCCACGGCAAGATCCAGGGATTCCAAAGTTTCATTGAAGTTCATTTTTTCTACCTCCCCAGGATATAGTCGCAGAGGATTTTCCTCGTTTCCCTGCTGCCATAATCATTTATGAATTTAATTTTATCCATATCGAGAATCTTAAGTTCATAGAAATTCCTGACATATTCTTCTCCGGGGTTTCCTGAGAATTTTTCCATTAAAATATCCGTCAGGTCATCCATATCGATACTGTCGTAAATGTATTTCACGACATTGATATTTCCCCTTATGAAATTACTTATATCATCTCCGCCGAGATTTTTGATATATCCGATGGCCTGTTCATTTTTTTCAACTGCCAGAAGCTTTATTTCAGAAGATGGTTCTCCGATGTACTTGATCGCATTCCAGCTTTTTCCAACGGCTGCCTTTTTAACTTCCTCAGATGGGTTTTCCATATACTGAAGAGAATCGGGATCCTGCATGACAGCCAGAAGTTTCATTTCTTCTGAAGGGTTTTCAATATACCTTATGGCCCACCCTTTATTCATTACAGCTTCCCTCAGAACTTCTTCCGATGGATTTTTGATGTATTTCAAATTGTTCCACTGCTTTTTTACTGCAAATATTGCAAGATCTTCAGGGACCTCATCCATATCTCTCAATATGGATGGGTTTTTCATTATTTCTTTTTTAAGTTCTTCCTTATCCATGTATTCCTTCCTGTCATATTCGAAATGTTATATTGATTTTGGTAACATAGGGTTTTTAAAATAAATCTGCGGACGAAAAATCCGCACTTATGTTTTATGATAAGTATCATGATATGCCAGACTCTCATTCCATTTTAAATCCTAAAATCATATCTGAAATCATAGCAGAAAACTGATGTAAAATGCATTAAATGATAACCGTTATCTTTCTTTATTATAATCTGTCTTCAATATGATCAGTCTTCATATGTTCTGTCTCCAATATGATCCCTCTTCAAATTGGTGTGTCTTCAACATAATCGGTATTCAGTTTAAGTTTTTTCGTTTTTTCCATGAAGTTAAGGGTGCACCGGTGTGCACCCTTAAAGTTAATTGATATTTCTGAATCTTCTGTAGTCCTTTTTGACTTCATCGAGGAGGTCCTGCAGTTCATCCACATTGGCATTTTCCACAAGCCGGTTTAACTGTATCTGGAATGCCGAAGCTTCCCTACCTCTTCCCAATGCAGAAAGAAGAAGAATCTGGTTCATGATGTTGGAAACAAGGTCTGATTTTACTTCAAAGAGCATCTGGGCATCTCTTATTTCATCCTTTATTTCCATCATAACTTCATCGAGCCGGTAGGCGGATTCAGCAGATTTTTTAAGCTTTTCCCTTATGGCCTCCGGTATTTCCTGCTTATACTTATAATTTAAAGAGTGTTCTGCAGTTGCCCAGAAATTCATGGCAAGGGTTCTTATCTGTATCTCCACAAGGATATCGGTGACTTCCTCTGCAAGGTATACAGGGTATTTTACCACCATGTGATATGACCTGTACCCTGAGGGTTTTACGTTGGTGACGTAGTCCTTCTCGTACATCACCTTCATGTCTTCCCTCGTTCTTATGAGGTTTACAACGGTCCAGATGTCGTCGACAAACTGCACCATTATTCTTATGCCTGCAATATCTTCAAGCTCAAATCTCAGTCTGTCGTGGGGTATATTGAATTTGTTTGCTTTTTCAAGCATACTGGAAATTTCCTTTACCCTTCCCGTCAGAAATTCAATGGGACTGTATTCATTTCTTTTTCTGTACTCTTTTCTTATGCCGCGGAACTTTATCTTAAGTTCTTCGATGGCCTGTTCATAGGGAACAAAGAATTTCCCCCAGTCGTTTCTCGCCATAACCTTCACCCTTTTACACTTTTAGGAACATTTATATTATATCAGAGATGGCGCGTTTTATTTCAAAAGGGTTCATTCTGAAAGAATACACTGAATCACCGAGTAGCCAGTGTATTTAACGTCTTGAATAACCGGGGATTTATTTCGTTTCGGGTTTTTCCAAGGACTTCAAAGTGAATTATTTTTCTCTTTCCCGTATTACTTATTTCTTTCTGATTCTGATCCCCTTTTCGCCCTTTGTATCTCCCATCAGCGGAAGCCTGTACCCGCCTTTTAAATTTACCGTCTCTCTTCCCATGCTGTTTAAAATCCTTGCTCCGAGATATCCTCTCAGTCCCTGCTGGCAGAGCGTCCATATCCTTTTGTCTTCCGGAATTTCCCCTGCCCTGTCCCTTAAGTCTCCCAGGGGGATATTAATGCTGTCATCGATGGTGCCTTCATCTGTTTCTTCTTTTTCCCTCACATCGAGGATTACATCCTTGTCTTCGTCGAATTTATCTTCGTAGTCACTGAATGATGAACTCCTTACAAGTCCTGCAAATTCATTTTCAAGGACAAATCCTGCCACATTTGCAGGGGACTTTGCTGAATTATATGGAGGGGCATAGGCAAGGTCCAATTCAGCAAGATCACTGTATGTTCCTTTAAAGTGAATAAGAGTTGCAATGACATCAGTTATCTTGTCCACACCGTCTTTCCCGACTGCCTGGGATCCAATTATCCTTCCCGTTTTATCGGCAATGACCTTCAGAGTCATCCTTTCAGATCCTGGGTAATATGAAGCATGATTAACCGGGGCCACGACAGCTGAGGTTATTTCGATGCCTTCACTCTGTGCGTTTCTTTCGTTAAGACCCGTGGAAGCTGCAGTTAAATCAAAGATTTTAATAATGAAGGTTCCCTGTGAACCAATGTATTTCTTTTTCATGCATTCTATGTTGTCGGCAATGAGTCTTCCCTGTCTGTTTGCAGGTCCTGCAAGTGCAAAGGGCTGATCTTTTCCTGTAACGGAATTTTTTATCATAACAGCATCCCCGCCTGCAAAAACACCTTCATTTCCGGTTTCCATATATTCATTTACGGTGATATATCCCTTATCGGTGAGCTTTACTCCGGAGTCTTTTAAAAATGCTGTATCAGGTTTTACTCCAATTGCCATTACAATGAAATCTGAAGTAATTTCCTTTCCGGATTTTAAAGTGGTGGTTATTTTATCACCGGATTCTTCAAATGAAGATACTCCGTCTCCAAGTATCAGTTCCACACCGTTATTTCTCATTTCATTTTCACATATCATGGAAATTTCAATGTCCAGGGGTGCGAGGATATGGGGAGCAGCTTCAGCAAGAGTCACTTCAAGGCCCCTCTCTTTAAGGTTTTCAGCAGTTTCGATTCCTATGAATCCACCGCCTACGATAAGGACACTCTTTTTACCGGTATCAGCCATGTCCTTTATCCTGTCCATATCTTCGATGTTTCTCAAAGACATTATTTTTCCACTTTCAATGCCCGGAATATCCGGTCTCATTGGTGAAGCTCCAGGCGATAACACGAGATAATCGTACATTTCTTCTTTAATGTTACTATTTTCATCCTTCACGGAAATTCTCTTTTTTTCAGTATCAACAGAAATTACTTCTGTCCTGTTTTTTACAATTATCCTGTATTTTTTATAAAGAACTTCCTTTGTGGTTACGAGAAGATCGTCCCTGTCTTCAATAATCCCGCCTATATGATATGGAAGCCCGCAGTTTGCAAAGCTTACATATTCTCCCTTTTCAAAGATGACAATTTCCATCTCTTCATCAAGGCGCCTCAGCCTCGCAGCACAGGTCGCACCTGCTGCAACTCCACCTACGATAAGTGTCCTTTTTTTCATATCTTTCCCTTTCCTTTCAGTATCATATTATGATTCTTTGTGTTCAGTTTTACTAAGTACTGTCGCTTGTCAAATTATTCGGATTATATATTTATTGTAAATGAGAAAAAATAAGAAAAAGGGAGATTGCCTCCCTTTAAAAATATGTTCATATTAATTGTTTTACGAAAAGATTCACCTTTAAGGGTAAGGAAAGTAAAGGTATGGCACTTATAGTATTTTCAGCGGTCTGAAATCGAGGTAATCTCCCGATGTGCAGATATACTCCACACCGTTTCTCATCCCTGTGAATGCAGATTTTAACGCATTGCCGTGGAGATGTCCGTAAATTACCTTTTCCACTCCGTATTCTTCAAAAAGATCTGTAAATACTGAGTCTTCCCTTGATTCATTGAAGGGAGGGTAGTGGATCATTGCTATGATCCTCTCATATCCCTTATCCTTTGCAGGTTTCAGTGAATTTATAAGTCTTTTTCTTTCCCTGTCGTAGATTTTAAAATCTTCCTCTGTGAATTTTTCACTTCCCTCGCATGTCCAGCCACGGGTCCCGCAGACTGCAATATCTTCGAAGGTAAAGAAGTTGTTCTGTATAAAATCCATACTGGGTGACAGAGCATTGAGTTTTTTTATGGATCCCCACCAGTAATCGTGGTTGCCGCGGATTATTATTTTCCTTCCGGGGAGGGAATCGATGAATCTTAGTTCTTTCAATGCTTCCTCATGTGTCATGGACCAGGAAAGATCTCCTCCGAGAAGAACTGTATCTTCCTCACCTACAGTTGATATCCAGTTATTCTTTATCTTCTCTTCGTGATTTTCCCATGCCGGTCCGAATATATCCATGGGCTTATGGTGTGTAAAAGAAAGGTGGAGGTCCGAAAGAGCATAAAGGGCCAATTACTGCCTCTCTTTCAGAATTATCCTGTAGAAATTCTTCTTTCCTTTTCTGACCATGGCTCCTTCTTCCTTAAGGTCTTCCGCCGTGAACAACCTTTGAGGATCCGTTATCTTTTCATCGTTCAGAGTAAGTCCGCCCTGGGTTATATTTCTTCTGCCTTCTGATTTTGAAGGGAATACTCCTCCTTCTGTCAGTATATCGAGGAGAGGTGTGCCGAAGGAATTTTCATCTATTTCAACTGAAGGAACTGATGATAAATCTGTTCCGCCTCCGAAGAGAGCTTCCGCTGCATTTTTAGCCTTCTGTGCCTCTTCTTCGCCGTGGATTAGTTTTGTAACTTCGTAGGCAAGGATTTTCTTTGCTTCATTAAGTTCATGTCCTTCCCACTTTTCCATTTCCTCTATCTTTTCTATCGGGTAGAATGTGACAAGTTTCAGACATTTAATAACATCCGCATCGTCCACATTTCTCCAGTACTGGTAGAATTCATGGACAGGAGTCTTTTCAGGATCAAGCCACAGCGCTCCGTTGACCGTCTTACCCATCTTCTGGCCCTCAGAATTGGTCAAAAGGGTACAGGTCATGGCATAGGCAGGTTTGCCTTCCTTTCTTCTTATAAGGTCCATACCGGCGAGCATATTGGACCACTGGTCATCACCGCCAAGCTGCATTATGCAGCCATGTTTTTTATTGAGTACAAGAAAATCGTATCCCTGCATAAGCATGTAGTTGAATTCGAGGAATGAAAGACCCTTTTCCAGTCTTAATTTTATGGATTCAGCCCTCAGCATGTTGTTTACTGAAAAATGGACACCGACTTCCCTTAAAAAATCCACATAATTTAGTCCTAAAAGCCATTCTGAATTGTTTTCCATAAGAGCTTTTCCGTCAGAAAAGTCTATGAATTTTTCCATCTGCTTTTTAAGGCTGTCTGCGTTCCTCTGAACCTCTTCCTTTGTGAGCATGGACCTCATATCGGTTTTCCCTGAAGGATCGCCCACAAGGGCTGTCCCGCCCCCTAAAAGGGCAATAGGTCTGTGTCCTGCCCTCTGCATGTGCGCCATGAACATCATGGCTATGAAATGTCCTACATGAAGGGAATCTGCGGTAGGGTCAAATCCTATATAGAAAGTTATTTTATCTTCTTCGAGGAGTTTTTTGATTTCGTCCTCGTGTGTCATCTGTTTTATATATCCGCGCCTTGTAAGTTCTTCATAAACTGTCATTCCATATTACCCCCATTGATTCAATTATCCATATTTTAACACATCACAGACCATATTTTATACTTCATCCTTATAAAGAAAGGATCCTCCTTAAAAAAGAAAGATCCAATATTTCTCAATGCCTGTAATGATTTATTCAGAAAAAATGTCATAAGCTTTTAAACTTTTTCTTCGTCCTGCGCAATTTTTTTCATAGCATCGTGGACAAACTGAACCCTTGGTCCTATTATGACCTGAATTGTATTCTTTCCAGTCTTCACCACATTTGTAATGCCTGCGGATTTAATGAAATCATCATCTGCTTTATCTGAATCCCTGACTTCCAACCTGATTCTCGTGGCACAGTAGTCGAAGTTTTTAACATTTTCACTTCCGCCAAGCCCTTCCCAGATAATTTCTGCCATTCTCCGTGATTCACCGCCTGCCTGTCTCATGTCAGAGTCTTTGACCTGCTCTCTCTGTCCTGAGATGTCGGTGTATTCCACAAATTCTTCTTCCCTTCCAGGTGTCTTAAGGTTTAATTTAAGGATGAAGAATCTGAAGATCACAAAGTATAAAAGGAAGAAGAAAAGGCCCTGTAGGAGGAGCATAACAGGTTTTCTTGCCATGGGAGTAAGGGATGAGAAAAACCAGTCGATAAACCCTGCAGAAAAATTGAAGCCTGCCGTCCACCTCATCAGTGCAGATATATACATGGATATACCTGTAAGGAGTGAATGGATCAAGTAGAGCAAGGGGGACAGGAACATGAAGAGGAATTCAATGGGTTCTGTAAGTCCTGTGACAAAGGCTGCGAGAGATCCTGCAAGGAGCATGGAACCCACTGCTTTTTTCCTGTCGCTCTTGGCTGTGGTATACATGGCAAGGGCAGCTCCCGGGATTCCAAACATCATGATTGGGAAATATCCCGCCATAAACCTTCCCGTTATCCCAAGTTCCCCTCTTCCGCCCCAGAACCTTCCTATATCGTCTATTCCTATGGTATCAAACCAGAATACGGAATTTAAGGCATGGTGAAGACCTGTGGGTATGAGGAGCCTGTTGAAGAAACCATAAAGGCCGGCACCCAGTGGTCCGAGATTTACTATTGCAGTACCGAATGAAACGAGGAGACTGAAAAGCGGAGGCCATACAAAGTACATGAACACGGAAAAAAAGACAGCCGATAAAACAGTCAGTATGGGAACCAGCCTTCTTCCTGAAAAAAAGGAAAGTGCCGCAGGAAGTTCAGTCTTTGAGAACCTGTCGTATAAAAAGGAAACTATAATACCTATTACAATACCTACGAACACGTTCTTTTCGTACATGGCAAAGGCCGGGTTTACCTGTTCCACAGGGATTCCCTGATACATGGCTACGTTTTTGGGGCTTAAAAGATTGGTCGTTACAAGAAAGCCTGCAAGTCCTGAAAGGGCTGCCGAACCGTCCCTCTCCTTTGCAAGACCTACCGGGATACCCACCGCAAACAATATGGAAATCCTGTCTATTACAGCAAGGCCCGCATTTATAAAAATTGCTGCAATAAGACTGTTTGCACCCCATCCCCTGAAATCAAGTGAATATCCTATCCCAAAAAGTATTGAAACGACGGGAAGGATGGAAACCGGAAGCATGAAGGATTTTCCAAGCTTCTGCAGAAATTTTTTCATCTTTGGGATTCTCCTTTGAAAATTTATTCTTATTTACATTGTAATTCTTTTCATTCCCCGGGTAAACTTAAAAAGACATCAAAACCCGCCCGGAATAACCGGACGGGTAAATTTCTTTATTCTGGCAGAACAGATAAAAATACTTAAGAGAACACGATTTATAAATCTGACTGTTTCCCTTCCGGTTCAGAGAAGGTAAATAGTTCTTCGACGGAAGTCCCGAGTATTCTTGCTATTTCCATTCCAAGTTTTAAAGAAGGGTTATATCTGCCCGCCTCAAGGTGGACAATAGTTTCACGTCTTACACCTGTAAGCTTTGCAAGTTCATCCTGTTTCAGGTTCTTCCTGGTCCGGAATTCCCTGATTTTCGTTTTTAACGCAGCCATTATTCCACCCCCAGTTAACTATTTATAACCTAACACAGGAGTGTAAACTTCAGGTTATTAATAAACTAAGGAAGGTTAATTCTAGAATATAAACAGGGATTTAAAAATCCTTACTCCCCTGAATGCTTATTCCTGCCAGATAAAAATCTTTCCCTCATCACATCAGAATAAAAAAGAAGGATAAGAAGAACTGCGGCAATAAGGATTTCTGTAAAGGCAGCGGAATAATTTTTCCTTAAGAGGAGCATCAGAATACCCACAAGAGTACTCCCGAGGTATAAAGAAGGTCCATTCCTGTTACCAAGTATTATTAAGATAAGACCCCCAAGAGAAATCAAAAGCCTTATTATTTCAATCACAGTAAAGTTGAAATATACTGAGGACTCCGGTGTACCCGCTTCCACCCCTCTTTTAACGAGTTCTGCAGTGAAAAGCTCCGGATTTATGAGCATTATGATATAACTTAAAATCACAAAAATAATATATACAGAAACCGTTCCTGCAAATATCTTCCCAGCCTTTGAATACCCCATTCTCCATCCTCCGGTAATTATTTCCATTTCAAAAAGAAGCCTGTATCAGAACTGATCATTTTAAACTACTAAAACTACAATTATATTACAGGTGAATCAGTAAAATTCAGGAAATTCCGTCTTCCGGAATTTCCCTCCTCATACATTTTGATTTTATCAGATTTTTCTAATATAAATGCAGAATCAGGAAGAAGAAATTAATACTGTATCTAAAACCTTGCAATATGCTGAATCATATAAAAAATGATGAATCCGAAAAAACCAGAAAACCTAAAAAAAGAATTGGACCTGAAAAAGGTTTGGACCTGAAAAAGGTTTGGACTTGAAAAAAGTTACCATCATAAGGGTTATTGAAAAGGAATATTATGCAAATTAAAGGGAACCCTGAGGTTCCCTGTTTTTTTATTATCTACTGTACCATTTCTTCTATGTCTGCCTTATATTTCT
>JBDHVQ010000019.1:0-17073 GCA_039809845.1 Clostridiaceae bacterium
TTTAATTAACTATCTGTAAATAAATGAAAGAGGCAAAACTGACTTAATATTCTTTTCCTATACTTTAAACGTCGGGTAAATTCCCAGTGAAAAGAGATACCTTACACAGCTTTTAAACCAGCTTAAAAACCAGGAAAATATGGAAGACATGGAAAATAAGGAAAAAACGGAGGAATTGAAATTGCTTAGGGATATACATGATGACAACAATGTCTATAAAAATCTCCTCGATGGAAAATGGGTGGAATCTTCATCAGATAAAACCATAGATATAAATTCTCCCTCAGGCGGCAAAAGACTTGGATCTGTCCAGGCTATGTCCAGGGAAGAAGTGGACAGGGCTATAGAAGGGACAAAGGAAGCACTGAAGGAATGGGCAGTAAAACCAATGTCTGTCCGTGCGGATATACTCTACAGAGCCGCCGATATAATGGACGAGAATGCAGAATTTCTGGCACATATTCTCTCAGAAGAAATAGCAAAGGACTATAAATCTTCCTTAAGTGAAGTGAAGAGATCAGCAGAATTCATCCGGTATACAGCCGATGCCGGACAGAACGTTGAAGGAGAATCCATACAGGGAGACAACTTCCCCGGAGGGTCGAGGAATAAACTGAGTATTGTCACCAGGTCACCTGTAGGGACAGTCCTTTGCATCTCCCCTTTCAATTACCCGATAAATCTTTCAGTTTCAAAGATCGCCCCTGCGCTTATAGGCGGCAATACCTGCATACTGAAACCTCCCACGCAGGGGTCAGTTTCAGCTCTTCATGTTGCTGAAATATTCAATATGGCCGGACTTCCTGCCGGTGTTTTAAATACGGTGACGGGAAAGGGCAGTGAAATAGGAGATTATCTTGTAACCCATGAAGGAGTGAATTTCATCAACTTTACAGGTTCCACAGCTGTGGGAAAAAGAATATCCCTCATAGCATCCATGGTTCCGCAGATATTTGAACTGGGCGGAAAAGATGCAGCCCTTGTTTTGAATGACTGCGATATGCTCTACACTGCAGATATGATAGTTACGGGCGCATATTCCTACTCAGGACAAAGATGCACAGCAGTAAAAAGAGTACTTGTAATGGATGAATGCGCCGATGAAATGGTAAATCTCCTTAAAGAAAGGGTGGAAAAACTCAAAACCGGTTTCCCCATGGAAGAAGGTGTTACAGTAACACCTCTGATTTCAGAGGAAGCTGCAGATTATGTACAGGAACTAATAGATGATGCCCTGAGTAAGGGTGCGACACTCATCTGCGGGAACAGAAGGAATAAAAACCTCATGTGGCCGACACTTCTCGACAATGTCACGGAAGACATGAGAATTGCATGGGAGGAACCCTTCGGACCTGTCCTTCCTGTAATACGTGTAAAAAATGAAGATGAGGCAGTTGAACTCTCCAACAGAAGTCAGTACGGACTTCAGGCTTCTGTCTTCACACAGGATGTCGACAAGGCATTTACCCTTGCAAATGCCCTTGAAGTCGGAACAGTGCAGATAAACAACAGGCCTGAAAGAGGTCCTGACAACTTCCCCTTCCTCGGTGTCAAGGATTCAGGGATGGGAACACAGGGAGTAAGGTATTCAATACTTGCAATGACAAGACCCAAGGCAATAGTTGTGACAATAAGACCTGAATCCATGAAAAGACCTCCGGGGAAAATAAAAACTCTTTAAGGTAACAGGAATGTCTCAGAAACTTTACCTCAGAAATTTAAAGTTAATTCTCATCAGGAAGTTTAAAGTTTAATTCCATCGACCGGTAAATAAATCTTCAGAATATAAAGATTCAGACAGCATTTAAAAAAATGCTGTCTTTTCCATTTTCAGGTTACCGCAGCCAGATACACTGATACTGGGTTTGACTAAGATATTGAACTTAGAGGCTCGGGGATAAAAAACGAGAAACGCATAAGGAGTATATTTCCAGCTGAAAACAGTTAAAAAAACATGAATATTAAAATGGTTATTTTTATAAAATTCCGGTATCAATCTTAATGAGAATTCGATACCAGTTAAATTAATCTTTAATCTCATCCGCCTAAAATTTAATTTAAGGACAGGAAAATAAAAATTGAAGGTCAGGGAGATGGGAATGAATAAAAATTTAAGAAATACTGCAGTTTTAATCATCTGCTCGGGAATCTTATTTTCAGGATGCGGTGCGGGAAACAGGAAAAGTGATGTAAGCTATCCGTCTGACACATACAGGACAGCATCTGATCAGTACAGTGAAAAGAGTGGGACAGAATCTGGTGAAGCACCCAGAAATAAAGCGATGGTGGCTGAAAAAGCTGTTGATATGCCGGCCCCTCCGGTTGATTACGGAGATATAAATTCAGCTGAAAGAAAACTTACAAAGAATGGCTATATAGGTATTTCAGTGGATGATATAGGCGATATGGAAAATATCGTCGGAAACATCGCCCAGAAATCTTCAGGTTATGTTTTCAGTGTGGATCAGAGGGAATATTCAGGTACAAGAACAGTAAACATTACCATAAAGGTAAAATCCTCTGAATTTGATAATGTGATGAATTCTCTAAAAGAACTTGGAAAGGTTACTTCTACAAATTTCACAGTCGATGACCTTACCCTTGAATATGCCGGAACAGAAGCTGAAATCGCGACCCTTAAGACAAAGGAAGAAAGGCTCAATGCCATACTTGCAAAGGCAGAAAAAATTGAAGATATCCTCGCTGTAGAAACTCAGCTCCAGATAACAAGGCAGGAACTTATGTCAGCTTCTTCGAGGATTAGTATACTTAAAAACCAGACTGATTACTCCACAATCACCGTAAATATCACCGATTCAAAGGGAATCTCACAGAATCCCCCTGAAAACTTCTTTGAAAGACTTGTCTCCAACTTCAGAAATGGATTCAGGTACTGGGGCAGAACCCTTGCAGATGTAATTTCAGCAGTTATATTCGCCCTTCCTCTTATTCTCGTAATAGCCCTCATTCTGTATTTTGCAAAGAGAATGAGAAAGAAAAATGCACCGCTGTCATCCAGGGTAAATTCAATTTCCCAGGACAGGCAGACAGAGGTATCTGAAGTAAAGGGAGAAGAAACAGAGGTAAAGGAAGAAATTATCATAAGGGACAAAGGCAAGGATAAAGAAAAAGACATAAAAAGTAATGACATCCGGGAATAAATTGATACTGATATTTCTTCCCAGGCTTTCTCATCAGGAATAGATGATATTGATCAGAGGATACAAAAGGACCGCATCCGCGGTCTTTTTGTATTTCCATTTTAAGGTCCCATTAATCCGATTAATATTATTCCTTTGAATTTCACCATATGTTTTATATTTCCAGTACTACTGATAAGGGAGACCATCACCTGAAGACTTCAGTTACTACGGGTATAAAAAAAAGGACCCCCCAATCATGGAGTCCCTTTAAAAATTATTTGTCTTTCTTTTCTATCCTGTCGATTTCAAGGTGTCCGTTCTTTTCAGTGAAGAATATATCTGATCCGTCGGTTATTTCCCCGCTGATGATTCCCTTTGCGATGAGTGATTCAAGTCCTGACTGGAGGTATCTTCTCAGTGGTCTTGCACCGTATACAGGGTCATATCCTTCCCTAGCTATGAGTTCCCTCGCCTTTTCATCCACATGGAGTTCTATATCCCTGTCGCTTAGCCTCCTTGAAATATTCCTTATCATGAGGTTCATGATTTCTCCTATTTCCTTTCTTGTAAGAGGCTTGAACATGATGATATCATCGAGCCTGTTTAAGAATTCCGGTCTGAAGGAAGCCCTTAATTCAGCCATTACTTTTTCAACTGATTCTTCTGACAGGGTTCCGTTTTCCCTCATGCCTTCTATGAGGTACTGTGATCCCAAGTTTGATGTAAGGATAATTACCGTGTTTTTAAAATCAACGGTCCTTCCCTGTGAGTCAGTTATCCTTCCGTCATCGAGCACCTGCAGGAGTATATTGAATACATCCCTGTGGGCTTTTTCTATTTCATCAAAGAGTATTACTGAATAAGGTTTTCTTCTTACAGCTTCTGTAAGCTGTCCGCCTTCCTCATATCCGACGTATCCCGGAGGCGCCCCGACAAGTCTTGAAACAGTATGTTTTTCCATGTATTCGGACATATCTATCCTTATCATATTGTCTTCTGAATCAAAGAGGACTTCAGCAAGAGTCTTTGCAAGTTCAGTCTTACCTACTCCTGTAGGTCCCAGGAAAAGGAATGATCCTATCGGTCTGTTGGGGTCCTTGATTCCTGCCCTTGACCTCATTATGGCATCTGTAACCATATCTACGGCTTCGTCCTGTCCTATAACCCTTTCGTGGAGAATATCAGCAAGGTGAAGAAGCTTCTCCCTTTCACTCTCGAGCATCCTCGATACAGGAATTCCTGTCCATCTCGATACAATTCTCGCTATTTCCTCGCCGGTAACCTTATCCCTTAGTATGGAATTGGGTTTTTCCTTTCCCTGTTCCCTTATGGCTTCTTCAAGTTCCTTCTGGGCTTCGGGAAGCTTACCGTATTTCAGTTCTGCCGCTTTATTAAGGTCGTAGTTTCTTTCGGCATCTTCTATTTCAAAGTTTATGGTTTCTATTTTTGATTTGATATCAGAAACCCTGTTGATTGATTTCTTTTCTTCTTCCCAGCCTGCTTTTAATTCATTGAATTTTTCCTTCTTTTCCTGAATTTCACGGCTTAAGATTTCATATCTTTTCTTTGACTGTTCATCCTTGTCCTTTTTAACTGAAGCCGCTTCGATTTCAAGGATCATTATTTCCCTTCTTATATCGTCGAGTTCAGTAGGCATTGAGTTGAGTTCAGTCTTTATAAGGGCACAGGCTTCATCCACAAGGTCGATGGCCTTGTCGGGAAGGAATCTGTCAGTTATGTACCTCGATGATAAAACTGCAGCCTCAATGAGTGCATTATCAGTAATTGTAACTCCGTGGTATATTTCATACCTTTCCTTAAGTCCCCTTAAGATCGATATTGTCTCATCAACTGTCGGTTCATCAACCATTACAGGCTGGAACCTTCTTTCAAGAGCTGCATCCTTTTCAATGTATTCCCTGTATTCATCGAGGGTAGTGGCACCGATACACCTTAATTCGCCCCTTGCGAGCATGGGTTTTAGCATATTGCCCGCATCCATGGATCCTTCGGTCTTTCCTGCTCCCACAATTGTATGGATTTCATCTATGAAGAGAATTATCTGGCCTTCACTTGCCTTGACTTCATCGAGTATGGCTTTTAATCTTTCTTCAAATTCACCCCTGTATTTTGCTCCGGCTATCAGTGAACCCATATTGAGGGAGTACAGTTTTACATTTTTAAGGTTGTCGGGTACATCCCCTTTTACGATTCTCTGGGCAAGACCTTCTGCTACTGCAGTCTTACCGACACCCGGTTCACCTATGAGAACAGGATTGTTCTTTGTCTTTCTTGAAAGTATCCTTATGGTATGCCTTATTTCCTCATCTCTTCCTATGACAGGGTCGAGCTTATTTTCCTTCGCCATTTTAATAAGGTCCGTTGAATATTTTTCAAGTGCTTCGTATGTACCTTCAGGATTGTCGGAAGTTACCTTCTGATTTCCCCTTATTTCCCTTAATGTAAGGAGAAATTTATCCCTTTTTATTCCGTTTTTGGAAAAAATATTCTTGATTTCCTGGGAGAAGCTTGAAAAAAGTGCAAGCATGACATGTTCCACACTTACATATTCATCCCCCATTTTGTGTGCTTCCTTTTCAGCATCCTGCATGGTCCTGTTGGCCTGCATGGAAATACCGGGCTGACCGGTTCCGGATACCTTGGGAAGTCTTCCAAGATCCCTGTCGACATCCCTTTTAAGGACATCCATATTGACTCCGTCACGTCTTAAAATGGTCGGAATGAGTCCTTCAGGGTCCTTGATCAGTCCCCACAGAAGATGTATGTCTTCAATCTGGGAGTTTCCAAGTTCAACTGTCTTGTTGAGAGCAGAATTGATTACACCTATCGTATTCTTGGTGTATTTTTCGTAATCCATAGTCCTTACCTCACTTTCATTTGAATTTTTTTATAAATTTATTATTTTTAAGTCTCTTATGTTCCATTTCTTCTTTCATCAAAACTGATTTTAATTCCTTTTCCCTCTTGTCTTATCCCCCTGATACCTTCTTCACTTCTTCAGTGCTCTACTTCTTATGCTTTACTTCTTATGCTTTACTTCCCCAGGAAGTTGATAATCTTACTTTTTTACATATATACTTTTTTCAGATATAAGGATTCAGACATAAAGGCTATATAGGAAAAAGACCCCTGCAGGGCTTTTCAGACACCCTCTGCCGAGTCTTTCCGTTTTCGTTTTATGGCATACTACATTAACTTTATATTACCATAAAATTTCAATAAGGTAAACATGCATTCGAAAAGATAATTATTTATCATTTATTGGAAAATACCGGCAGACCATTTATCTCTTACCATTCAATTATTGTAAAAAATTGTGTCCTCAGTATTAATTTCACGTTCCATATTCTTCACATGGTTTTAATGCTTTTTAGATGATATTACTGATTTTTAGGTTTAGGATAAAAATATGGAAGGCGGTGCTTATGTTATATTGTTTTAACATTCGTTTAACCTGTCTGACTCTATAAAATAACACTGTTGTGGTAGTATAAATAAAATCAAAAAGAGGAGATGCCTTGCAGTGAAAGAAAATCCCAGGTATTTATTGGTTATTCTACTGGCTTTCTGTTTTATCCTCACATCCTGCGGAGACAAGGAAGATATTAAGACGACTCCGGCAGGACCTTCCGATGCCATCACAGCCCCAGGTAACAGGACCACACTTAAGATTATTTCAGGTTCTGAAAACAGGGAACTTGCCCCTATCCTCCAGAAGTTTTCAGAGGAAAAAAAGATCAATCTTGAAATGGTGTACGCAGGCTCACTCGACATAATGAGGGAACTTGAAAAGGACACCACACCCTACAATGCCGTCTGGCCTGCGTCCTCATTATGGATTTCACTCGGGGATAAAAACCACAGGGTAAAGCACTTAAAGACGACGAGCATAACTCCGGTCATATTCGGTATAAAAAAATCCCTGGCCCAGTCCCTCGGGTTTATGAGGGATGACGTTAAAATGGCGGATATTCTGGAGGCCATAAAATCAGGGAAGCTTAAATTTTCCATGACTTCAGCCACACAGTCCAATTCAGGTGCTTCGGCATATTTAAGTTTCTTAAGTGCCCTGTCCGGTTCCCCCGATGTCCTTACAATGGAAAACCTTGAAAATCCTGATGTCCAGGAAGGAATAAAAAGTCTCCTGTCAGGAATAGACAGGTCTTCAGGATCTTCAGAATGGTTAAAAACTCTCTTTTTACAGGGAGACTTCGATGCCATGGTCAACTACGAGTCACTTATAATAACCACGGACCAGGAACTTGTAAAAGCCGGAAAGGAACCTCTCTATGCAGTCTATCCCGTGGACGGGCTTGCCATTTCCGATTCACCACTGGGATATGTTTCAGGGACAAAGGAAGATGAAGAGAGTGAAAAGGCATTTCTGGAACTTCAGAATTATTTAAGTGACCCCACAGTCCAGAGCGAAATACAAAAGACAGGAAGAAGGACCGGATATGAGGGAGTATCTGAAGAAAACAAATCAGTTTTCAATCCTGAATGGGGATTCAAACCCGACAGGATTCTTTCACCGATAAAGACACCCCAGGCTGAAGTTATATTCAGAGCCCTCGAACTATACCAGACCCAGTTCAGGAAACCATCCTTAAATATCTACTGTCTCGATTACTCAGGCAGTATGTCAGGGGAAGGCAACAGACAGCTCGAGGAAGCGATGAAGGAACTTCTCATTCAGGAAAATGCGAAGAAGAATCTTCTCCAGGCTTCTGCCGGCGAAGAAAATGTAATAATATTCTTCGACGATAATATAATGAAGATTGTAAAAGCTTCAGGAAACGGAGCGGAGACAGAAAATCTGTACAGGGAAGTAGAAAGCATGTCACCTGAAGGCGGGACCGATATATACGGAGCTGCAGTAAAAGCCCTTGAAACCGGAGCAGGATATGACCTGTCAAAATACACTCCCGCTGTGATTTTAATGACCGACGGAAGGCACAACGGAGGCGGCAACATGCAGAAACTTAAAAACTTCTACAATTCCATGGTGGTAAAAATTCCGGTATTTTCCATTATGTTCGGGGATGCCGATGAAAAGGAACTGACTGAAATTTCAAAACTTACAGGAGGCAGGGTCTTTGACGGAAGACGGGACCTTATAGATGCCTTCAGAAAGGTAAAAGGATACAACTGATGAAACCCGAAGCCAGACAGACAATACTTGCAACACTTTCCTCCGTATTTCTCTTTCTTATCCTGGCCCTCGGCATTAAATGGAATATCATCATATCTGCAGTTTTAGCCCTGGGGACATACTACGGAGTCTACAATATTTCAAAGCCTCCTGTAAGACTCGGAAACACCGATATCGATGCCCTGGAAAACGGAATAGAACTTAAAGAACTGATGGATGAAGGGGAGAAAGACATGGCAGTGATGAAACAGTATACAGATATTATAAAATCCCCGGATATCAGAAAAAGTGCTGAAGAACTCTATACAGAGGGGAACAACATACTTCAGTATTTAAGGGATAATCCCGGTAAGATTTCAAAGGCAAGGAGATTTTTAAACTATTACCTTGAAACCGCCAAGGAAATCATTGTAAAATACGCAAAATTTGAAAAGACGGATATAAAGACCGAAGAACTTGCAGCTCTTTTTGAAAAGACCGAAAAAGCACTGGACATACTTAAAAGTGCCTTCAGAAAACAGTTTGTAAAACTTGCATCCAACGAGATCATGGACATTGAGCAGGATATTGATCTTCTTGAAAAAACACTTAAGGAGGAAGGCTAGATGAAACAGAGAATGTCAGGACTTATAGTTTTAATCCTCGTAATCCTCGGAGCTGCAGGATACCTTCTCTGGCAGAGACAGGCCCCGAAACCTGTCACACAGATTAATGGTTACCTGGGCGGCGAAAAAATAGGTGTATATGAAGATGAGGAAATAAAAAAACTCATTGAAGACAGATACAGACTGAAACTCGACTACAGAAAAGCCGGATCCCTCGATATGATCACAGCCGACCTTACAGGAATGGACTATCTCTTCCCTTCTTCAGTGACAGCTCAGGAACTTTATGTCAAAGTCCACGGTAAACCACCCCAGGCTGAAATGATATTCAATACACCTATCGTCCTTTATTCACACAGGAAAATTGCCGATGTATTCGTATCACAGGGCCTGGCATCGGTAAACAACGGAGTTTATACGGTGGATATAAAAAAACTCACTGAAATCATGGAAAAGGATACAAAGTGGGCAGATATCGGGATCCCGGAACTCTGGGGACCTGTGACCGTAGGGACAACCGACCCTACAAAATCAAATTCCGGTAATATGTTCGCAGGACTTCTTGCAAACATTATAAACGGCGGGAATGTGGTCAACATGACGACTGTAGATACTGTAAATCCAAGACTGAAGACTCTTTTTTCAAAGCTCGGGTATATGGAACATTCCTCGGCAGATCTTTTCAGCCAGTATCTTCAGATAGGCATAGGTGGCAAACCGATAGTTGCAGGATATGAAAACCAGATGCTCGAATTTGCAGCGCAGCATCCTGACGAATGGTCAAAACTCTCATCAAACCTCGTCATCATGTATCCTGTTCCGACTGTCTGGTCCACCCATATCTACATAGCTTTGGATGATGAAGGGAAAAAAGGTATAGAAGCTTTAAAAGATACTTCAGTTCAGGAACTTGCATGGAAAAAGCACGGATTCAGAACAGGAATCCCGGGAATCAGCCAGGACCCATCAATATTCGGAGTACCGGGAGTTATGCCCGATATAACCCAGGTAATACCAATGCCCGATGTGGACACCATGGAAAAGATTATAAGCAATTTCGCAAACTGATTTTCCGACTCCCTCCCAATACAGCACTTCAATTATGAAGTACTTCTCTTATAAAGATCAGAACATCTGACTTGAAAACCACTTGAAAATGACCTGAAAAGATTTTTTTCATGATAAGAATATAAATACACCTTAAGACAGACTTAACTGTTATATAATAAACTTAAAGAAAATTCATACCGCAGTATTTGGCGGATAATACGGAGGAACTATACGATGTCCGAAGAAATAACCCTAAATTCCCTCATGAAGAACAGACAGCAGCAGAATGCAATTGAATCCACCAAGGAACAGGAAATTGAAAAAGTAACCCAGACTGTTGAAAACATCACTCCACAGGACAGGGAAAAAATCAATGAAATCAAAAACGGAATCGATATAATGGATTCCCAGACAACGGTTCAATTCGGAGTCGGAGCACAGAAGAATATAGCAGCATTCTCAGAGACCATATTAAGCCAGATAAAGTCCAAGGATGCAGGTGATGTGGGAAGTATAATGAGCGACCTTATGATCAAGGTAAAGGATTCAGGAATAGATTCTACCGGCAGCGATAATTTCTTCGATAAAATTCCATTCCTGAACAAAATGACAAATTCAACCGAAAAATACCTCGCAAGGTTCCAGAATCTTGAAACCCAGATTGACAGGATCGAAGGTGAACTCGATAAATCCAGGATGGGACTTTTAAAAGACATCGGAATGCTCGATACCCTCTACCAGAAGAACCTCGAATACTTCAATGATCTTCAGCTTTATATTAAAGCAGGGGAAGAAAAACTCCAGGATCTTAACGAAAATGTACTCCCCAAATTAAGACAGGAAGCAGTTGAATCAAATGACCCAATGGCAAGCCAGCTGGTTAACGACTTTGAGCAGACCGTAAACAGATTTGAAAAAAAGGTCCACGACCTTAAACTTTCAAAGACACTTGCGATACAGACTGCACCCCAGATAAAACTCATACAGAATAACGACAAGATGCTGGTGGATAAGATTCAGACAGCAATACTCAATACAATCCCCCTCTGGAAAAGCCAGGTTGTCATAGCACTCGGACTTTCAAAACAGAAGAATGCCCTCCAGATGCAGAAAGACGTATCAGACACCACCAATGAACTCTTAAGAAAGAACTCAGAGATGTTAAAGACAAATACCATTGAAGTTGCAAGAGAATCCGAAAAAGGAATTGTGGAACTCGATACACTTAAAAAACTCAATGACGATCTTATCAATACAATAGACGAGACACTCAAAATCCAGAAGGAAGGACAGGTAAGAAGAGCTGCAGCTGAACAGGAACTGCTGAAGATCGAAGATACACTGAAGCAGTCACTTTTAAAATCAGTGAACCAGAGCGGTCCAAGGCAGAATACCGTACAGGAAGATGGCTCCCTCATAAACAGAAAGGCAATAAACATCAACGAAACTGAGTATAAGTAAGAAAAGAACACTTAACGAAAAACACTAACAATACATTAAACAGGAACAGGATGCAGTTTTATGACTGCATCCTGTTCCTGTTTAATGTGAACTGAAAGTACTTTCCTGGATTTTTATTCTATATTATTTTCTTATTTTATTCCTGTATGTCAGAATTTTCGCTTTCATCATTGTTGTTATTTTCATCCCCGTTAGATTCATCACCGTCAGATTCGTCACCGTTGTATGCCTCACCAGATTCTTCTGCAGGATCCGGAGCTGCTTCTTCTGAATATTCAGCTTCAGTTTCAGCGGCAGTTTCTGGTTTTGTAGCTGTTGTTCCCGCTTCATCTCCGGCTTTAGGCATCTTAAGTTCAGGAACTTCGTTCTGTTCTGAGAATCTTATCTCTCCTGTATCCTTATCTCCAGTATCTTTATGGGTAACTGAATATGTCACGGATTTTAAGTATCCTGTTTCCTTGTCTATGAGAAGTTCCATAACGAGGTCACTCTTCCAGTCATCTGCACCGTTTCTTGTATATCCTGCATAAGTCATAACTTCTCTTATGAATTTTTCATCATCAGTATTTATTGAAACGGTATAGTCTTTATCGTCTTCAGTTGCTTCCTGAAGTGAAAGTGCTTTTGTTACAAGGGCTGAGAATTCATAGGTTCCTGAATCCTGCATGTTTCTAAGCTGGATTTCCTTGAATTTACCGTTTTCTTTAACCATCAGCTTTTCCCTGTCCCTGTACCATTCGGAAGGTTCAGCCGGTGCATCCTTTTCTTCAGAAACAACCTTCATTATGGAAGGTGCTCCTTCTTCATAGTTGGTTTCAATTACGATGTCGCCTTCTATGGTCTTTTCACCGGTTTCCCTAGTCCATGTAAAGTCAGCCCTGTCTGATTTGAGGGACATTAAATTGTCCACGTATTTATCAAGAGCTGCTTTTGAAACGGTTCCTTCTCCGGGAAGTGGAAGGTCGAGGAAATCCTGCGCAGTGTCAGTGGCTGCATTTGATGAACTGTTTGAAATATTTGCCGCCTTCATATCCGTGGATTTTGTAATTACTTTAAGGTCAGATGAAGCATTGGATGAATTGGAAACTGATGCTGTATTTATGGGTGAAGTAACCGCTGTTGCAGCTGTCTTTTCTTCTCTTGTACTCTTGTCTGCAGGCTGCAGTGCACAGGAAGTCAATACTGATGTTCCTACCAATACCGCAGTCATTGCCTTTATTCTTTTACTGATCATCGTGGAGAAACTCCTTCTTTTTTTATTTTTATTTTTTCCCCGCAGTGTATTTATCTCCTGCGGATAATATGACTTTAATTATCTTTATTGCATTTTTTTATTTACTTCTACCTAAGATTATACACCAAATCCATTCTTACCGGATAAAAACAGGCATATGTTTATTCCTTTATTTCCACATCTTCGGGCAGTTCAATTGAATCAACCATATTTATATTCTGATAGAACGCCTTGATTTCTGCATTTATTCCATTTCCTTCAAGTTCTGCAACTATTGATTTCAAAAGAAATGAATTTCTGTCTAATGTATAGATTATATCTCCACCGAGGGATGTAAATTCAGATCCTTCAGGAAATCCAAGTGGTACTGCCAGAAGTTCATTTACCTTCCTGCTGTTTCCCTTAATACTGAATATGAGGTCATCATCCTTCAGTGATTCCCTGAAATCCGAAGGATTTTCAAGAAGGGGTTTTATCATATTCCAGTAATTGGTATCCGTATTGAAATCATAGGAACCCACCGGACCCATAAGGTTATAGGATGAACCGTCGAACTGGTATATTTTCCCTTCCCTCACTATATAATCAGCAGTAGTCATTTCATCCTTCTCGTTATTGGTCTGAATGAAAAGATGGGCTGATTCCACATCCTTTCCGGTGTATATTCTCTTGTCTTTAAGATAAAGGGTCAGTGATTTTAAATCTTCTTCTCCTTCCCCTTCATTTACTTCCACAGAAATTTCACTTTCATAGCTCTTTATGTTTTCCGAAACCTTTTTTATATCTTCAATGGCTGAAGATATTGCTGTTGTCTGCCCAGAAACTGAAGCTGAGGAAGAAGGTATACTCTTATTCAAAGGTGCAGATTCCGGCAGTAATGTTTTTGTATGTGAAGTATTTTCGATATTTTTTATCTGCTCATTCATCATCTTCTCTATTATGTCACCGGGACTGAGAGCATCTGCCTTTAAGGTAAATGCAAGGGAAATCATTACCCCGGAGAGAAGTATTTCTGACAGTTTTCTCATATTTATCTCCATTTTATTTTCATATACGGTTATTGAATACTGATTATCTGAAGTATTATTTTAAAGTCATCTGTAATCCATTCTATCCATCTATGATAAAATCCAAATTAAGAAACCATATATGATGTTTTAACAGAAACCCTCAGAATCTTTTTATGTATTATGACCTCAAGGCATAAGGTAATAAATATTATAAGATCAGAAAAGCATAGTCATGAGGAAAGAAGCCTTACAAGGCCAGGATAGCCACGAAGATAGAATAGCCATGAGGATAGCCATGAGTATCGGATAGCCATTTGGGAAAAAAGAAGGACATAAGCATAAGGAATAAATAAGAAAATAAGGAAAGAATAAAAGAAAAAGGAAAAGGAAGGGAAAGAACAATGGACACATTTTTAAAAGCCCTTGGAGTTTGGGCCTGTGAAGTGGTTATATTTGTGGTACTTAAGAAATATTCACCAGTTGAAGCTGAAATGGTATTTGTAGTCCTTGGAATCTTAGGTTCCATGTTTATTTTAGGATCTGAAGGAAGGACGATACTCACGCAGAGGAGAAACCGCGGTGAAACCCCTGAACAGTTCGGCGACAAGGTTCAGAGAAATGTAAAGGAAGATAAGGGTATGAATCATTTCTGGATTGCAGCGGCAGTTACAGGTGGATTTATTCTTATACCTTTTATTGCCGCCGTTCTTTTCCAGTGATAAAAACTCTTAATGGTACTTTTATGAGCCCGATGAACTGTAATTTTCTGCAGAGAAACTGAAAAACTTCACTGCAAGAAAAAGGATTATAAGGGAAATGAAGGGAATGAAAATATACCGTATTTCATCCGTATTTCATCCGTCCTTCCGAGTATATACCTGAAAGGGTAATAGTTTACTGCTGCAAATGGAAAAACTGTAAAGAATATATATTTCAGTCTGCCCGGTATTACATCTGCCGGGTAGTGGAGTATATCAGACCCGCTGCCGTTGAAGAGTATGCTATGCTTATTTCAATTCCGTTGATAAAAAAGAAGGTCAATCCCCCGTTTATTATGTAGACTGAGAGCATAAGGATTATCCCCGCGCCTACCGCCAGGATATAGGCAAAGGCTTTTGGAAGTGTCCATCCGATATTTACGGTTACAAGTGTATATATTAAGAGAAGAACTGACTGGGACAGTCTTCCGACCCTTGAAATTTCAATGCCGCTTCCCAAGACCTGAAGGAGCAGAGAACGTGGTCTTAAAAGGTATATGTCGAGTGTTCCCCTCTTTATATAGTCAGACATATTTCCAATTCCCTTGCTTAGGATTTCTCCTATGGCATAGGAAATATTAACTGCGGAATATATGAGGAGTATTTCACCGAAGGTATATCCTTTTATACTCCCGAAGGACCTGAAGATGAGAATAAAGCCAAGTATGAAAGTCATCTGTGCAAAGGTCCGTCCTATTATAAGCAGGTATGTTGAATAGTTGTATTCAAGCTGGGCCCTGATATTCTTCCGGGCCATCTCAAGATATACTCCCATATCTAACCTCCGTTAACCACAATATTTTTAAGCTTTCTGCCGAGGATAATCCTGCCCGCGGAAATAATTATAACTGTCCAGAAAATCTGCACTGCCGTTTCCCCTGCTACTGAATACACATCCATACCACGGCTCAGTATGGATATGGGAAAAGCTGCCCCGTATTTAAAGGGAAGAAGGTCGAATATTTCCCTCAGAACCCCGGGGAAAAGTGAATAGGGAATTACTGTCCCCCCGCAGAACTCTATTATGGATCCGAAAAGAAGAAGGGATCCTGTAATTGTCTGGGTTGTGAATACCGATATATATACAAGCATTGACAGTGCAGTATTTAAGATAAGGGCGACTGAAAGTACTTCTGTGAATACAAGTATCTCATATGGGCCGGCGGCCATACGGGGTCTGTAATTCCCCGGAAGAAAAACTGAAAGGAGAAGGAGTGGTATTCCCGTCACGGCTGTCAGAAGTATTCTCTGGGAAATCAGTCTTGAAAACCACATCCTGTAAGGATCCAGGGGTTTGAGGTAATCGTATATGACGTTTCCTGTCATCACCATTCCGGCGAGTTCCCCGTCAGTCACCCATGAGGATACCATTGGAAGGATGAATGCCTGTATCCATATATAGTTCTTTATCCCCAGGCTTATAGTTCCAACTCCCCCCGTGTAGATTCCGAGTATGGTAAGGCTCAATATTACCCTCAGGAAATGAAGGGGAAGGGATGCCATGAGGGAAGACCGGTACTGAAGAAGCTGACGGATTCCGGCTTTTGCTATGCTCAAATACATCTTCCCCTCCTATATATGAAGCCCTGAATAGAACAGGGAAATAATTTCATCTAATGAAAAAGGTTTTATACTGTATTCCGCTGTAAATTTACTCTTCCGGGGATCAGAAGATTTTATGACAATCTTCTTCACTGAAGAATATTCCTTTCTGATATCAAAAAAATTACCGTCGTAGAGTTTTTTTCCATTCCCGATAACAATTACCCTTTCAGTCAGAGCCTCGATATCTGCCATATCGTGTGTGGTGAGAATAACCGTTACTCCCTGCCTTTTATTGATACGTTTAATGAATTTATGTACAGAGACCTTGGATCTTGCGTCGAGTCCGAGGGTTGGTTCATCGAGAAACAGTATCTCGGGAGTGTGAAGCAGAGCAGAGACTATTTCACATCTCATTCTCTGCCCGAGGTTAAGCTGTCTTACAGGAACAGAAAGAAGGTCTTCTATACCTATCATTTCAGTGAGTTCAGAATAATTTTTCCTGTATGTTTCTTCCGGAATACTGTATATCTTCTTCAGAAGAGAGAAGGAATCCATTACAGGAAGATCCCAGATAATTACTTCTGTTGCCGAATACTGCCCCGATTTTCCTTACGTACTTTTCCCTTGAAAGGTATGGATTCATGCCCAGTATTTCAACTTTCCCCGAGGTAGGTCTTAAAATACCCGTCATGATTTTCATGCTTGTCGATTTGCCTGCCCCGTTGGGACCTATATATCCCACTATTTCCGAATCGCCTACGGTGAAGCTCACATCTTTTAAAGCCTCTTTTGTATAGTATCCCGGGAAAAGGGTGTCTTTAATAAGGCAGCCGGTTTTTTTCTTTATCCTGTATGATCTTGAAACATCCTCAAAAATAATCGCCATGGTTTAATGACCTGCCCTGACCTTTCTTCACATTTATAAGACAGCCGCCGATCAGCTGTTCATTGTACGAAAATAGAATTCACATTGAATTATATCACCACTGCCAACATTTATTAATTATTCAGCAGACTATATCAGCAAAATATGTCTTTAATTTATCAGAAAAAATAAATTTTCATCATTATGTTCACTACTGTACGATTGTACT
>JBDHVQ010000020.1:0-16814 GCA_039809845.1 Clostridiaceae bacterium
AAACAAAACGTAAGGAAAAGGGAAAAAGGGGCAAAGTGGAAATGAACATAATAAATTGTAAAAAGCATAAGAGAATTAAGTAAGGGGATTTTAAAAAAGGAGGACAGACAAGAGGATTAAAAAAGAGGATTAAAAATGTGATTAAAAGATGTGATTAAAAGACGGGATTAAAAAAGAGTCTTCTTTTCCGCTGGGATCGGATGAAGACTCTTTTTTCAGTAAAATATTTTTTTAATGACTTTTTGTTTTTCTTTTATCGAATGTTATTTCGATTTTATTTCTTAACTGAACAGGTTGAATTTCTTGCTCTTTCCTGTTCCTTCTGTTGAAATACCTGAAGCTTCAAGGTATTCAGTAAGGGCGTTTTTCTGTCTTTCATTGAGGGATTTTGGTATATCAACAAGTATATTGACGTACTGATCTCCCCTTGCACCGTTTCTTGACTGAATGCTTGGCACACCTTTTCCCTTAAGTCTTAAAAGGGTACCGGACTGGGTTCCGGGCTGTACCTTTGTAGTCACTTCTCCGTCAACTGTAGGTACTTTTATTTCACATCCCATAGCAGCCTGTGCCATGTCGATGTGTTTGTCTATAAAGATGCTGGTTCCCTTTCTTGTAAATGTCCTGGACTGTTTCACTCTTATGACTATAAGAAGGTCACCTGCAGGTCCTCCGTTAAGTCCCGGATTTCCCTGTCCCCTTAAAGGTATGATGTTGCCGTTGTCCACACCTGCCGGTACATTGACAGTAATCTTCCTGTTTACTTTTACAACTCCTGAACCGTGACATGTGGGACATGGATCCTCGATGATTGTTCCTGTGCCGTGACACATATCGCAGACAGATTCAGTCATCATGTTTCCGAACATCGTCTGCCTTGCCTGGCGGACAACTCCTGTTCCGTGACATTTGGGACATGTTTTTTTCTTGGAGGGATCTTTTGCTCCGGTACCATGGCAGGTTTCACATTCTTCTTCCTTGGTTACATGGATTTCCTTTTTTGCACCGAATACTGCATCTTCAAAGGTCAGGTCCATAACATATTCAAGGTCCTGCCCTCTTCTTGGTGCATTGGGATCCTGACGTCTTCCGCCGCCGCCGAATCCGCTGAAGCCTCCGAATCCGCCTCCGCCGCCACCTCCGAAGAACTGTCCGAAGATATCGCCGAGATCTCCTCCTATATCGGAGAAGTCGTATCCTGCATATCCTCCCTGTCCGCCCTGGCCGCCAAATCCCTGGAAGTCCGCGGTACCGAACTGATCGTATTGTGCCTTTTTCTTAGGATCGGAAAGTACCTGATAAGCTTCGTTGATTTCCTTGAACTTTTCTTCAGCGGCCTTATCTCCCTGGTTTTTGTCAGGGTGGTATTTTATCGCAAGCTTTCTGAAAGCTTTTTTAATTTCTTCTTCGCTGGCACCTTTCTTAAGTCCCAGTACCTCGTATAAGTCTTTATTGGCCATTATGTTCTCCTTAACCCAAATCAATCAGGGGATTTTATCCCCTGATCTTATTGGAGTATAGCATCCCACCGGATTACTTTAAATATATTTCTTACTTTTCGTCTTCAACTGTAAAGTCAGCATCAACTACATTGTCACCCTTTGGTGCATCCTGTGCAGTTGTCTGTCCTACATCCGCTCCCGGATCAGTTGTGTTTCTTTCTTCGGGTCCAGCTTCAGTGGCTTCAGGGCCACCTGCCTGGTATACCTTTGAAGATACCTGGTAGAATGCCTGTGTGAGTTCATCCTGTGCCTTCTTTATAGCTTCGAGGTCATCAGTATCCTTTGCAGTCTTCAGCGCTTCGATTTTTGATTCGATATCTGACTTGTCAGCTGCATCGATCTTGCCTTCTATGTCCTTCAGTGCTTTTTCTGTCTGGTATACAGTCTGTTCAGCATTGTTCTTGACTTCAACTTCATCCTTTCTCTTTCTGTCTTCTTCTGCAAATCTTTCGGCTTCCTTTACTGCCTTGTCGATTTCATCAGATGACATATTGGATGATGCTGTGATTGTGATGTTCGCTTCCTTTCCTGTACCCTTATCCACTGCAGTAACCTTAACGATACCGTTGGCATCTATATCAAATGTCACTTCAATCTGTGGTACACCTCTTGGAGCCGGAGCTATTCCTGAAAGCTGGAAGTTACCGAGGACCTTATTGTCCGCCGCCATCTTTCTTTCACCCTGTACAACCTTGATGTCAACTGCCGGCTGGCTGTCGACTGCAGTTGTGAATATCTGGCTCTTCTTTGCCGGAATGGTTGTATTTCTGTCTATTATTGGGGTTGCAATTCCGCCCATTGTTTCAAGTCCTAATGTAAGAGGAGTTACGTCCAGAAGAACTACGTCCTTTACGTCTCCTGTAAGAACTCCGGCCTGTATTGCAGCACCGAGTGCAACAACTTCGTCAGGGTTTACTCCCTTTGTTGGTTCCTTGCCTGTAAAGTTTTTAACCGCTTCCTGAACTGCAGGGATTCTTGTGGAACCACCTACGAGGATTATCTTGTCGAGCTGATCCTTCTTAAGTGATGCATCGGAAAGAGCCTTTTCCATAGGTCCTATTGTGTCCTTTACAAGATCTTCAGTAAGTTCGTTGAACTTTGCCCTTGAAAGACTCATGTTGATGTGCTTGGGACCTGTAGCATCTGAAGTGATGAAGGGAAGGTTAATCTGGGCTGTGGTTGCAGATGAAAGTTCAATCTTTGCAGCTTCAGCGGCATCCTTTAATCTCTGCAGAGACATTTTATCGTTCTTCAGGTCTATACCGTTGGTCTTTTTGAATTCTTCAGCTATCCAGTCAACTATTCTCTGGTCGAAGTCATCACCGCCGAGCTTTGTATTACCGTTGGTTGATAAAACTTCAAACACGCCGTCGCCGAGTTCAAGGATGGATACGTCGAATGTTCCGCCTCCAAGGTCATATACGAGGATCTTTTCATCAGTATCCTTTTCAAGACCGTATGCAAGGGCTGCAGCTGTAGGTTCATTTACTATCCTTAAAACTTCAAGTCCTGCTATTCTTCCGGCATCCTTTGTAGCCTGTCTCTGTGAATCGTTGAAGTAAGCAGGTACTGTTATAACCGCCTGGCTTATCTTTTCACCAAGGTAGCTTTCAGCATCGGTTTTTAGTTTCTGCAGGATCATTGCGGATATTTCAGGTGCTGTATAATCCTTTCCGTATATATCCACCTTGTAGTCAGTGCCCATGTGTCTTTTTATTGATGAAATGGTGTTGTCAGGATTTGTTATAGCCTGTCTCTTTGCAGTTGCTCCGACAAGTCTGTCGCCGTTTGCCTGGAAAGATACAACTGACGGGGTTGTCCTTGCGCCTTCTGCATTTGGGATTATCTTTGGCTGTCCGCCTTCCATAACTGCGACAACTGAGTTTGTGGTACCCAGGTCAATTCCTATTACTTTTGCCATATTAAAATTCACTCCTTTTCGCCCTTCAGGGCTCTGTCTTATTTAGTATTATTCAGTATTATTGTTGTTTTATTCTGTCCTGTTAATTGATTACCTTGACAACTGAATGCCTTATTACCTTGTTTCCTTTTTTGTATCCTTTTAAAAATACTTCTCCGACCTGATTTTTATCCTTTGAAGGATCAGTTTCATGCATCACCGCTTCGTGGAGTTCAGGATCAAATCCTTCTTCTGTAGCAATTTCTTCCACTCCGAGCTTAGAAAATGCATTCTTGAACTGTTCAAGGGTTAAGCTTACGCCTTCCTTTAAACCTTCAAGGTCATCGGTTTCTGCAACCAGTGCCCTCTCAAGGTTATCAAGGGGAGCCATTATTTCCTTCAGTACACTTACTGTACATTCGTCGGAGAGTGCTTCCTTTTCCCTCTGTGTCCTGTTTCTGTAGTTTTCGTATTCAGAATTGAGTCTTGTGAGTCTGTCCTTTAAAGTATCGGATTCATTCCTGTACCTTTTAAGTTCATCCTCAGAATTTTTAAGCCTTGAATTTAAAAACTTCATTTCATCCTTTAAATTCTTAATTTCATCGGATCCGGATTCTGCGGCACCATCTGTTTCAGCTTCAAAATCCGAAGGCATCTCATCTCCTGAATTGTCTTTCGGAGCAGTTTCCTTTTCACTGTCTGCCGGTGTCTTTTTTTCTTCCATGTCACTGTCTTTTCTGTCCATATTATCCATCCTCATCCTCCTTGGAAAGGTTACTGAGTTTTTTATTTAATTCTTCAACCACCTGGGTAAGAATGGTGGTGACTTTTGAGTAATCGAGTCTTTTAGGTCCCAGAAGATTTATGGTTCCTACATCTTCGCCGTTCAGCTGATACTTTGCAGATATTATGGACAAATCCTTGTTGTCCGTTATGTCCGTTTCATCGCCTATGAAAATCCTGAAGGAATCGTCTTCTCCTTCCCCGAGACTTTTTTCAAAATTTTCCATGAGTTCATCCGGGTTTTCCAGGGTAAGGAAAATTTCCTTCGCTTTTTCAATACTGTTGAATTCAGGAAAGTTTAATATATTGCTTTTTCCTTCCACTATAAATTCATCCTCATCCTTTGTGAGCGCTTCGTATACTGCTGAAAGAACTGAAGCAAAAAGTGTCCTGTAACCGCTTAAATCCTTTCTTACTGAGTCGAGAATTCCGATATTTATCTGTTCTACGGAAAGTCTTGAAAGTTTCATAGTAAGAAGATTTGAGAGCATCAGAAGGTCTCCGGGATGGGGCATTTCCTCTGTCCTTATGACAGTGTTTCTGACCTGGCTGTTGTCCAGTACAATTACAACCATGAGGTTGTGGCTCCCCAGGGATACCAGCTGTATTGTCCTTATACCCACCTTTCTTGCTGAAGGTGTGGAGGCAATAATTGCCATGTTTGTAAGTTCAGACAGTATCTGTGAAGTTCCTCTTATTATCTTATCAATTTCAAAGGCTGCAAGATTAAGTATCTGGTTCTGTATTACCGGTATAAAGGAAGGATCCTTTTTTTCCGCCGGCATGAGCCTGTCCACGTAAATCCTGTAACCCTTTGAGGAAGGTATCCTCCCGGCTGAAGTATGGGGCTGTTCCAAAAATCCCATCTCTTCAAGGTCTGACATTTCATTTCTGATAGTGGCAGGGCTGATGCCGAGATTGTATTTCCTGGCAAGGGTCCTTGAGCCTACAGGTTCACCCGTGGAGACATAATCAGAAATAATAGCTTTAAGGATCTGAAGCTTTCTTTCATTAATTTCATTTTCTGACAAAATGCCCACCTCCACTTTCTTGTTAGCACTCACCAAGCATGAGTGCTAACTCCTAATAAAATATAACACTTTGGAAGCGGGAAGTAAAGGTAAAAATGTGTATTTTTACAGCCTCTTAACAGATAGTTTTTATTGTATTACCGTTATTTTTCAACATTACTGTCAGATTAAACTTACTTTATTTCACAAAAAGAAACCACAGGTTAAGATTCGGGAAACAAAACGGCAGATCCATCACCTGCTCATTTAAGATGAGTGAGAATGCTTAAGATAACAACGTAATCCCATCCGGCATTACCCTTTATTTTTTAAACGGTAAATGTAAAAAGAGTAAACCATTAATCTGACAGATTTTTCTGCCAGATATAGAGTGTACTCTTTTTTGCCGCATACCATTATTTTCTGTAAGGCGGGAAATTTTATCCTTGGTCCTGTTTTGCAGGGGAATCATTGTCCTTCGAGTAAATATGCAGGATATGATATCTGAATTATTGATCTGATGTATTGATCTGATGTATTGATCAGATGTGTTGATCTGAAAACAAGAAATCCTAAGAGGACTTATTACTATTAAGAGATCAGACAGAATTATTCAGTTATATTCTTATTCCCACCATGATACGGACCCTTTTTGTCAGAACCGGGTTGAGTGCCTGTATAGCTCTTTTCTTTCCTGCGCTTCTTATCGTTATTCCGGTTTGCTGTTCTTCTCCGCGAATTATCTTTATATGTTTTCTCCTGTGAATTGACTGGGTTATTGTTAACAGCCTGATTTAAAACCGTTTCTTCCCTCACCTTTTTTCTCTCTTCTGCTTCGGATAATCTTTCTTTCCTGTAATTTTCTATCTTTCTTTTTGAAAGGCGGTTCCATCTTGCCATAATATGGTAGAGGTTATAATAATCGAGCATATTGTAAAGGATGAGGTTGTCCATTTTACCTTCAGGCATTCTTTTAATGTAACCGGGATCTTTTATTATCTTCTGAAAAACCCTCGAAATACCGCTTCCTGTAATGGCTTCATTTTCTCTTTTTATTCCCATGAGCTTTTCAAGGGGCTTTAATCCCATAGATATGGTAAATTTCTTTTCAATTTCTTTCTGGATATCTATATGGGTGAAATTATCAAGGCACCTGAAGTCCAGCCTGAACTTTTCTGCCATGTAGTCCATGACCATTATGTCGTTGTTCCCTGAAAATGTTATAAGATATTCTTTTCCTTTTTCCTTCATTTCCTTTAAGAATCCGACGGAAGTTTCGGTTATGGGATGTATATCACCTGATTTTTCAAGTATTATCTGATATGAATGAAAAATCCCGTCTTCAATAAAACCTGCTCCGAATATACCAATGGCTTTGGGTTTTATATATATATAGTGTTCAAGATCCAGGAAGAGTGCCTTTTCAAGAATATTTTCCCCGTTTATCAGAAGTAGGTCCCTGTAGCTGTTCTTTCTTAATTTAATGTTCTTTCTAATTGTCTTCATTTAAAATATCGCTTTCTGTCAGTATGTTTAAATCCTTCATTTTAATATCGTATGTAACATCCTTTCTTTCCACTATGAGCCTTATTTTATCCTTTAAAGCCCTGTCCTCACCGATGAGTCCGAGCAGCTCTCTCGTGGGATTAACCAAGGTGGGAAAACCTGTAAGTTCAAACATGGACAAGTCCCCTGCAGTGTCCCCATAGGAATATGAGGCTGAAAGGTCAAGGTCGTATTTATCCCTGAACATAAGTACAGCTTCTCTCTTTGCTGAAGAATTCCACATGGGTGTTATTTCACCGGTATATATATCATTCTCATCTGTCATATAGACTGAACCTGTAAAATCACTGAAATTATAGAATTCTGCCATTTTTGCCACAAGTTCGTGGGGAGATCCTGAAATTGTTATGAGAATATGACCACGTCTCCTGTGCCAGTGGATTCTTCTTCTCGTATAGACATAGGTTCTCAGCGCCTTTTCGTTTATCACCCTGCTGACGAGGTGTTCTATAAGACTTATATGTCTCCCTTTGATAGCCTGGGTGTACATTTCCGCCATTTTAAGAAGATAAGTATCGTAGGTGCCAAGTCTTCTGTCCCAGTTGATAAATTCGGGACGCACTTCTTGATACCATCTGTCATACTCTATGAGTTCGCATTTTACCATCATTCTGAAAAGGTCGCCAATAAACCCTTCCCGGTACAAAGTACCATCTATGTCAAAAAAAGCGGCTGTATTTTTCATTTTCCTACCCCCGTATCTTTATTATAAGTTTAAACCATGGAGGTGAATATTTGTCGTTATTTTAAAAATAATCAGAAGCAGGAATAAAGATTCCCAAATCAGAATTCAAGTATCAGAATTCCAATATAAGAACCCGAGTATCAATATTAAGATTGTTATACATGGAAGACGGGCACCCTTTATCAGGATTTATCCTTATGATGTCTGAATGTCAACGTATCCTGAAATTCCGTAAGTTAATTAATTAACCTTCGGGCTTCTTATTGACACCTCTGAAACAAGTAATATAATAAAGTATGGTAATGATAATGATTTTCATATTCAGGAAATAGGTGTATCATTATTTAATGTATTAAAGATGCGGAGAAAAAATATATGACAGTTACAGAAATGAAAAAGGGCGACAGAGCTCTTATAAGAAGTCTCGGGGGAGATGTAAGGCTTGTAAGGCGCCTCAATGCACTCGGCCTTCTCCCCGGCACCAGAATAGAAATAACCAATACTGCCCCTCTGGGTGACCCCATGGTAATCACTTTCAGGGGCTTTTCACTGGCTCTGCGAAGAAAAGACGCTGCAGATATCCATGTGGAAAAGGAGGAAATATAGATGGAAATTGCGCTCCTTGGAAACCCGAATGTCGGAAAGACCACTCTTTTCAATCTTCTTACGGGTTCAAGACAGTACGTCGGAAACTGGCCGGGTGTAACGGTTGAAAAAAAGGAAGGATACCACAACGATATCAAAGTGGTGGATCTTCCGGGAATATATGCCCTCGATACCTATTCAAATGAAGAAAAGGTATCAAAGAGTTATTTAGAATCAGGAAAGGCTGATTTTATCGTAAATATAGTGGATGCATCCAATCTTGTGAGAAATCTCTATCTTACAAGTCAGGCTACACGATACGGAATACCCATGATTATAGTCCTCAACATGACAGACGTTGCCGATACCAAGGGCTTAAAGACTGACCCCCACGTCCTTCAGGAAGAACTCGGCATTAAAGTAATACCACTTGTGGCTTCGTCAGGTAAAAACATCAACGAACTCATCGTTTCTCTCATGAATATGGATACTGAAACAGCTTATCACCCTAAAATAAAAGACTTTGAAAGCGAAGAGGAAGCGTACAAAAAGCTTGAAGAAATAGCAGAAAAAGCTACGACAAGATCTGAAATAAGAAAATCCATTTCTGAAAAAATAGATACTGTGGTTTTAAATCCCCTAATTGCATATCCTTTATTCCTCGCTGTTCTTTTCCTTGTGTTCAAGCTTACTTTTTCGTGGATCGGAGATCCCCTCTCAGGTGCATTTGAAGATTATGTAATAGTACCGCTGTCTGACTTTATAACATCCCTTCTTTCAGGTTCGAGCGGTTGGTTCAGAAGTCTTGTATCTGACGGTATCATAGCAGGTGTCGGTTCAGTA
Source organism: Clostridiaceae bacterium (assembly GCA_039809845.1). GTDB lineage: Bacteria > Bacillota > Clostridia > Clostridiales > Clostridiaceae > JG1575. Next base: position 8,875 of record JBDHVQ010000020.1, read on the forward strand.
ATAGTATTCCTGCCTGTAATTATGGTTATGTTCTTTTCCATATCCCTCCTCGAGGAATCCGGATATATGGCAAGAGCTGCCCTAATAATGGACAGACTCATGAGAAAAATGGGACTTTCAGGAAAGGCATTCATTCCCATGATAATAGGATTCGGCTGTTCGGTTCCTGCCATTATGAGTGCAAGGACCCTTGAAACTGAAAAGGACAGGAGGACAGCAGCACTCCTTGCGCCACTCATGTCCTGTAACGCAAGACTTCCAGTGTATCTTCTCTTTGCAGGAATATTTTTTAAAGGACATGAGGAAATAGTCGTAATGTCACTTTATATACTGGGTGTTGTAATAGCATTCCTCATCGGAATACTCTTCAAGAACACCATATTCAGAAAGGATGAGGAGCCATTCATAATAGAACTTCCCGACTACCATGTGCCGAATTTAAAGTCAGTCTTTTCATCGACATGGGACAAGGCAAAGGGATTTCTTAAGAAAGCCGGAACACTTATCTTCTCCCTTTCAGTCATAGTATGGTTTTTAAGTAACTTCAACTTAAACGGTATGTCAGAAATGCAGGACAGTTTCCTTGCATCGGCAGGAAAAGTCATCGCGCCGCTTTTAAAACCCCTGGGCTTTGGAAACTGGCAGTCTGCAGTAGCACTTACTGCAGGACTCATGGCAAAGGAAGTCGTGGTTTCAACCCTTGAAATAGTATTCACAGGAAACCTTCAGGGTGGTCTTGCAGCAGCATTTACACCTGTATCAGCTTACGCATTCCTCGTTTTTGTCCTTTTATATACACCATGCGTTGCGGTAATAGCAGCATTCAAAAAAGAATACGGCACAAAAATGATGCTCTTTTCCGTCTCCTATCAGATGGTCCTTGCCTGGGTAGTATCATTTATTTTCTACAATGTCGGATCTTTAATCTGGAGATAAATAATGATAACTGAAACTATACTGGCAGGAGCAATCCTTTTTCTCGCCCTCTGGGTTTTATTTAAAAACTTAAGAGAAACAGGAAAAGGAGAAGGTTGTTCAAACTGCGACGGATGCAGCGGAGGATGTAACGTGAACGGAAAAACGCACAAATCCTCAGGAATAGAAATACTCCCATCAAAGAAAAATCCCGCGAAAAAAATAAAACAATAAAAATCTAAGTAAACAGTTTTAATGAATGAATCACAATTAAGGAAAGAAGAAAATCTCTTCTTCCCAGCAACTGTGATTCATTCATTTTAATTTCCGTATCATTTTTTCAGCAGTTTTCTATATAGTTCTTTCCGCAGTTCCATATATAGTTCTTTATACAATTCATTATGAAGTTCTTTCCCGAGAAAGCTTTTGAATTACAGGTAACTTTTCCGTGTTATTTTTTCTCTGGATATGCCCTTTCAAGCTGTACAGGAATTTCTGCTTTTCCCCTTGAATTATTGAGTATAAAATTCGGATCTCTTAAAAGTGCCCTTCCAAGGGATACAAAATCAGCCCTTTTATTACCCAGGATTTCTTCAATCTGTTCCATTGTGACGATCAGTCCTACAGCCATTACAGGAATCTGACACTTTTCCCTGATTGTACGGGCAAATTCAACCTGGTATCCTGGATACGCTTTTATTTTTGCGTCTTCCGCAACTCCACCTGAAGATACATGGATAAGGTCAAAAAATTCTTTGACACAGCCCACGAGCTCTGCCATATCTTCCGGGGAATTTCCGCCTTCCTTGTAGTCCATGGCAGATACTCTCAGTGTCATCGGGATATCACCTATTGCTTTTTTAACTTCCGATGCCGTTTCATAAAGGAACCTCGCCCTGTTTTCATAGGACCCACCGTATTCATCCGTCCTTTTATTTGATAAGGGTGAAAGGAATTCACTTATGAGGTATCCGTGGGCACCGTGGATTTCAATTATTTCGTACCCTGCCTTGACAGCCCTTTTTGCAGCTTCCACAAAATCCTTTTTTATCCTTTCAATATCTTTACTTGTCATTTCAGCAGGAGTTTTATATTCGCTGCTGAATCTAATATCTGATGGGGCATAAATAATATCATCACTGACTTCAGCTTTTCTCCCTGCGTGGTTTAACTGAACTGCCGGTACCGAACCCATTTTTCTTATAACAGAAGTGATTCTCCTGTGTCCTTCCGTCTGTTCATCTGACCATAGACCTAGGTCATTTTCAGAAATTCTTCCTTCAGGACTTACAGCAGTGGCCTCAACTATCACAAGGCCAACACCTCCGAGGGCACAGGAGCCGTAGTGTACAATGTGAAAATCAAGAGGCATACCATCATTTCCTGCACTGTACATACACATCGGCGCCATTGCCACCTTGTTCTTAAGTTTTACCTTCCCAATATTTCCTTCTTCAAGACTGAACATTGTTTTACCTCCTCTAATTTAATTTCTCCGTCAGCATTACAGGAACATTTAAATAAAATAAGGGCATTTCCCATACTTTTCCTGCATTATTATCCTTACCTTTCTGTTTCTGCATCGTTATTATGTATCATAACCGACCTGTTTTTCATTGATATTACACTTTCTGATTCATCATACACCATAAAAATTAACCTTCTGTTCCCAAATGAAGTCATATAATTAACCTTCTGTGCAGGTTATGTGAATTATGTAAGATATGCAGTTACTTCAGTACTCTGAAAAAAGAAAATCACCTGCAGAAAAATGTTTTTTCCTGCCGGTGATTTTCTTTGTAATATTTAAAGACTGATTCTTTTCTGTGTTTTATGCTTTCTGATTTTTTGGTTCAGAGTTTTTCTGTTTTTCTTTCTGTATTTATCAGGAATTTAATGTCAGAATTTCCTGCCGGGTATCTTATTGGTCATCCTTAAGTTTCAACCGGGTTTCTTCTCTGTCTTTATTCTTCCCTTATGCTGAGCCCAATTCTTTTAAGGAGATCTGATGCTTTTTTTAAGTATTCCTTCTTTTCCTTAAGGGAAAGTTCAGTCTTTCCGCTTTCAAGGAATCTTTCCTTCTGGATTGTCTCCCCGGCGGTGTTGTTATCTGTGCCTTTATTTATATCTTCAAGGAACATGGCCTTTTTCCTTACAAAGAGACTCAGTTCATCGAGGTACAAGGGGAAATAGGTGACATAAATGTCTTCCGATTCTGAATCCTTTGATTCTCCTATCACAAAATACCATTTTCCCTTGTAGTGTCTGTAAAGTCCACCGGGTATAAGTTTCCTGTCCATAATTACTACATCCTTTCAACTGTTTCTATGCCGAGAAGGTAAAGGGCATTGGATATTACCTGGCATGCAGCCTTCACCAGCATGAGTCTTGCCTTTTTAAGTTCTTCCTCTGAATTTCCTATGTTGATGTTATTATAGAACTTATTGAAAGTCTTTGCAGTTTCAAGGACATATCTTGTTACCTGGGAAGGTTCATATTTTTCTATTGCCGATAAAATGGCAGCATTGAAACCGGACAGGTTCTTGGCAAGTTCAAATTCTTCCTTTTCTTTAAGAAGACTTAAGTCGTAGTTTTCCGGTTCTCCGTATTTTCTTAAGATACTCTTTCCCCTTGCGTATGTGTACTGTACATAAGGTCCTGTTTCGCCGTCAAAATTAAGTACATCTTCAAGTACGAAATTTATGTCCTTTTCCCTTGAATTCTTAAGGTAGAAGAATAGTATTCCTCCTTTTCCGACAATTTCTGCCGTTTCTTTCTTATTTTCAAGATCAGGATTCTTTTCTTCAATTATCTTTCTTACTGTTTCTTCGGCAAGGTCTAAAAGTTCCTCAAGGAAGAAAATCTTTCCTTCCCTCGTTGAAAACTGCATTCCCTGGAATTTTACAAGGCCGAATCCCACATGTACACAATCCTTTGCCCATTCATATCCCATAAGTTCAAGTATCTTGAATACCTGTTTAAAATGGAGTGCCTGGGGGTTTCCGACCACATATATGTTCTTGTAGAAGTCGTAGGTCTTCTTCCTGTAAATTGCCGCAGTAACGTCTCTTGTGGTGTAAATTGATGACCCGTCGCTCTTTAAAATAATAGCAGGCGGCATGTTGTATTCTGTAAGGTCCACGACTTTTGCATCCTGGGAATCAGTAAGAAGGTTCTTTTCTTTTATTTCCTCTATTACAGGCTGCATTATATCTGAATAGAATGCTTCACCTTTTATGGAATCAAATTTTATCCCGAGCCTCTTATATACCCTGTCAAATTCTTTTACTGAAAGGTCCCTGAATTTCTTCCAGAGGTTATATTCATATTCCTTTCCTTCTTCGAGGTTTTTAAAATGCTCCCTTGCCTTATCGGTAAGACTTGGGTCCTCTTCTTCTACCTTGTGGAATTTTACATAAGTCCTTAAAAGTTCCTTTATGGGGTCTTCTTCAAGTGCCTTTTCATCCCCCCACTGTTCGAATGCATATATCTGTTTTCCAAACTGTGTGCCGTAGTCCCCGAGGTGATTAATTCCGACTGCATTGTAATCCTCAAAATTAAACAGTCTGTAGAGTGAATTTCCAAGTGCAGTTGTAAATAGGAGAGCTACAGAAAAAGGCTTTGCCACATTGGGTGATGAATAGTCGAGGAGGACTGTCCTTTTTTCTCCTGAACCTGACTTTCCGAAATCTTTTCCCTTTTCAAGAACTTCCTTTACTGTATCACCGGTAAATTTCGCCTTGTCCAGGAAGAAATTAAGATATGGTCCCATGACTTTGATTTCTTCAAATCCTTCCCTGTCTGTCTTTTCAGCAATTTCAGCTGCAATCTGCGGCGGAGCTTTTTTCAGTTCTTTGGCAAGGGAAAAACACGGGAATGCATAATCCCCCATTTCAGGTCTTGGCGGGATTTCAAGAAGATTTTCTATTTTTTCCGCATCTGTTTTTGTTACTTCACTTATCCTTTCAGCAATAAGTTTCTTATAATCCATTCAATTATTCCTCCTCTAATCAAAAAAAGACTTTAAAAACCATCCGGAGGTGAAATAATCCACGGTACCACTCCGGTCAGTCTTAAAGACCCACTCTTAATAGCCTTAAGGCGGCCTTCTCCCTGTCTTTACCATAAAAATTCTTTTCACTGCATACACCGGTCCCTCCCACCCGTAAAGACCTCGCTTTGATGTATGTCTTCCAGCTACTCCCTTTTTTAAAGACAGTAATTTTATACCTACTGATATTATGCTTATAATATTGAAATTTATCAAGATAATATTTGAATACGTCTGATCATTTTCCCCGTGGTGTTCTTAATTCTTTCACGGGGATTTGTCACCTGGTTCATCATGGAGTATTAATATAGATTAGGTACTAATATGACCGGTAAGTCCGGGAGCCTATACATTGTCAGGATGCGGTGAAAAAAAATCAGGTTCCCCGTGCTTTTATCCGGCGAAGGTCTATAATTGTATTTGTATCTTAAGTATTTTTTAATAATCGGGAAAGGTTATATTATGAAATTCGGAATAATAGACATCGGATCCAACAATGTGAGGTATGCCGTATGGGAAATATACGGCAAGGGTTATTACAGGATGATCGATGAAATCAAGGAAAATGTAAGACTGGGTGCTGAAACATTAAGTCCTTCCATATCCCCCGACAGGATAAATGCTGCAGTTGCTGCCCTCAGAAGATTCAGGGATTTCAGTGAATCCCTCGATGTCTCACGCACTGTGGTTGTGGCGACAGAAGCCGTAAGGCGGGCATCCAACAGGGAAGAATTCTTAAATAGGGTACGGGAAGAAGTCGGATATGACCCTATAGTCCTCTCTGAATATGAAGAAGCATATCTGGTATATAAGGGTGTGACAGGTTCCATGGAAGTTAAAAATTCCCTCATGATTGATATAGGAGGAACATCCACTGAACTTGTATGGATAAAAGACGGTGAAATGATGGAATCTGCATCATTCCCCATTGGAACAATAACCCTCACCGAAAAATACCAGCTGCAGAATATAGTCAATCCTAAAAACCACACTGCAATGGAAGAATCCTTAAAGGAAGCCTTCGGTTCCATTCCCTGGATAAGGGACAAGGGTTATGAGACCCTAATAAGTGTCGGGGGCTCTGCCCGTACCATGGGAAGGATCGACAGGCACAAAAAGCGCTATCCCATTACTCTGACCCATAACTACACTTTGAATGACCTCGATATTAACCAGATGTACTATTCGATGCTCACAAAGGATGCCCATATGAGGAGCAAGACCGACGGCCTTGAAAGGGACAGGTCGGATATAATCCTCGGAGCCCTCTCAATTACAAATACCATTCTTAAAATTACGGGCCTTCAGGAAATAAGAATTTCAGGAAAGGGCCTCCGTGAAGGAATTTTGTTTGAGCATCTCAACGCAGAATATGAAAGGTATCCAAATATGCTCGATGCATCCATCTATTCAGTCCTTGCAAGGCATGATATGGATACATCCCACGCAGAACATGTTTTAAAGCTCACCTTTGCGATGTTTGACGGACTTAAGGAAGTCCACCGCATTGCTCCCACATACAGGGATATAGTAAAGACTTCTGCAATGCTCCACGATGTAGGAATGTCAATTACATATTACGACCACGAAAAGCACAGCTTCTACATAATCCTTAATTCAGAGATCAACGGACTGAACCACAGGGAGGTCTTGCTTGCAGCCTTTGCAGCTAAGTTCCATAAAAAATACGACTCAGGACTCTCGATTACTGTGTTCAGCCACATGATAAATAAACTCGACCTTTTCATAGCTGAAAAAATAGGAATACTAATCGCCCTGTCTGAAGCCTTTGACAGGAATCTGAGGGGACTTGTAAGGGATGTTGAATGCAGGGTAACAGAAGAATCAGTCATTCTGACACCTATTTCAGATGAAGATATATGCACTGAAATAATTGAAGCCATGAAGGTTTCGGAAAAATTCAGGGAGCTTTTCAAAAAGACACTTATTATAACAAGGCCATAGAAATACAAAAGTGTCTTTAAAGTTTATTCAAATTTTCCGTGAATTTAAAGTGATAAAATGGCAACGGTCAAAAACAGCATTATAATTATATCTGACAAGAGGTGATCTATAGTTTGGACAGTTTGCAATTCAGAGAAATGACCTGTGAAGACAGGCACCTCCTGGAAAAATATTCCGGGGAAGCAGATCCTGTATCCTCAGTGCAGAACTTCACAGCTCTATATATGTGGAGAAAGCCCTACGGACTTGAAATCTGCGAGGATGACAGCGTACTTTATATGAAACGTACATCAGAAAACGTAAGGGGTTATCTTCCGCCTCTCGTACTGAAAGACGAAGACCTTGAAAAAGCTCTTAAAAAAATGGAAATATACTCAGAGGAAAATTCATACCCATTTGTAATTCTCGAAGCTGAAAAATGGTTTATTGAAAAACTCACTGCATTAAGACAGAAAAAAGATGGAAACATATCGTGGGATGTGAGGATATATTCCGACCACAATAATTCTGAATATCTTTACAGCGGGGAAAAATTAAAAACTCTCTCCGGCAAGAAGATGCATCAGAAAAAAAATCATTACAACAGATTCGTAAAGACCCATCAGTATGAAATAAAGGATATTTTTGACTGTCCTGAAGACATACTTAAAATGTTCAACAAATGGCTGAAAGGAAGAGAATCAGAAGATACCCTGGGAGAATTAGAGGGAGTCAGGGAACTTCTTGGAAAGCCCATGTGTTTTGATATCAAGGGTATTGCAGTATTTGTCGACGGAAAATGCGGTGCATTCACTATATCGGAAAATACCGGAGATAATTCAGTCCTCGTCCATTCAGAAAAGGCAGATGACGAAATACCGGGCCTTTTTACCTTTGTAAATTCAGAAAATATCAAGATAAACCATCCCGATGCTGAAATAGTGAACCGGGAGCAGGACCTTGGCATACCTGGTTTAAGAAAGGCGAAGGAATCCTGGAAACCCATAGGATTTGTAAGTAAATTCACTGT